>QNAG01000165.1 GCA_003641415.1 Candidatus Zixiibacteriota bacterium
AATAAGACCAGGGGATGTTATTACCTCGCGAAAGGGTTTGACCATAGAGATAATCAACACCGATGCCGAGGGTCGTCTGGTACTGGCTGATGGACTTGATTTCGCTAACACATTTGATCCCCAAGCAGTTCTTGATATAGCTACTCTGACCGGGGCAGCTCAATATATCCTTGGCTATGCCGGAGCTCCTGTACTGGGAAACAATGATAAGCTAATGCAGCGAGTGAAGGATGCTTCAGTTGCTTCAGCCGAACGAGTTTGGGAACTGCCGATCTGGGATCATCATCGTGATCAGATGAAGTCATCACTTGCCGATCTTGCCAACTCCGCGGGTAAATACGCCGGCACTATCACTGCAACAGCTTTCCTTGAAAGATTTATTGGCGACTGGCCATGGATTCATATTGATATCGCTTCTGTCGATCAGGAGCCTAAAGGCAAACCATATATGCCAAAAGGTACGACGGGTTTCGGTCTGCGATTGCTTATAGAAGTTCTCACTAACTGGAAGAAAATGTAAGAACTTTATGTTATAGAGAAAAGAAAAGCCGTCCCAAAGGGCGGCTTTTGAATTTTTAGGGATGTCCTTGAGCCTTTACTTTGGGGTACCCTTTGACCATGCTGGGAACTTATCCAGTCCGGGACCGGTTAATCTGCGGGCTCCGTTACCGGTAATATCGCAAATCCACACCGAGCCATCAGTAGTCGAAAATGTCAACCACTTGGAGTCAGGAGAGAAGGAAGGTGACACCGTGTATAAGTATGTACCCACCGGGGGGGAGAAAACGAGGTAATGTTCGCTTAGGTCTGGAGAGGTGATATATACGCCGCTGTTGTTGATGCTGTTGTTGATATAGGCTAACCACTGACCATCAGGTGACCAGGATGGGGCTACCAATTTCGAGTTTTTCCCGGCGCGGGAGCGGATAGTGTCAATTGGTACCATGAAGTTATCTTTATCAAAGAGAGCAAATCCAATTGGACGTCTGTTGTTAATAGTTACTGCTGCAATTTTTCCGTTTGGACTAAGAGTGGGGGAAATCAGAAAATCATCAGAAAAATTTTGCCAATCTTTGCGGAGAATCTGATAATTTTCTCCTTCTGGTCCCATTGTGCATATCTGGTAATTTGGCTCGAGTGCGTTGACTATGTTAGCGTTCATGTCATTGCAGAAGATAATTGTGTTGCCGTCGGCTGACCATTCCGGACTTTTGCTGCCCAGATTATCCGTCAAACGAGTCCACCACATCCTGTTGTTGGCATAGGCCGAATCCAGCCAAGCTACGAAAATGTCATATACCTTGTGTTTCCCACCTACTACCGGATCGGGACCCTTAAGGTCTACCATGCCAGATCGAGTGAAAGCAATCTTCTTGCCATCGGGTGACCAACTCAAGCGGCCATCGGCGTTGGCAACCTCACATTTCATGTCCTGATTTTTACCGTCAGCATCCATTGCCCATACGTTTCCATTACGGATAAAGGCAATTTGACCTTGAGGAGAGGTAATCTTCCCAGCTTTTTCTGCTGGAAGTTTGTCAGCTCCCAGGATTATTAATGGTAATAGGACCACTACGAAAAAAACGAGTACTAACTTTCTCATACAGAGTTTGCTCCCAATCATTTGCTTTCGTGTTATTTTTTAACTCAGCTAATAATACATAGCTAACTCTTCGTGTCAACCCTTTTGGGGATAGATACTAATGGATATCCTTCTCCTCGCTCGGAAAGCTTGCTTGGCTCAGGATAACCTTCCCGTAGAAACAAACTCGAGTACTATACGAGTAAGGGTCAGCTGAATTCCTATGGTTTCTTCGACTGTGAACTCTTCAACCGTTATTATATTGGTTTAAAAAAAATAGCCTTACCACTGGAAATACCGCTTAAATTCGACCTTTCCGCGAAATCCTGAAAGTTTCAAATCAACCCGACTGTCAGCAGTACCATTATAGGTTACTATGACCTCATCACCATTAGTATTATACCAGGCTACGTTCTTGAAGTTCAGGTGGAAATAGCCCCCGTCAGCACAAAGAGACATGTTAAAGAAGTTCAGCGGATAGTCTATGCCTATGTTGAAAGAGATTCCAGGAGCTGATCCTTTGAAAGTTGTGTTACCTTGAGACGGCGCCGATGTTGCCAGGTTGAGATTTTCGTATTCATTCCAGAGGTCCCAGCTGGCACAATAGTAACCAATAGTAGAGTTCAGTCTAATTGACAGTCCTTGGATTGGGGTTTCTGGTTGAGGAGGATTCATAAGGAAATACTGTACGCCAGAACTAAAACCATATACCTTGATCTGACTGGTGAGACTGGAGATTTCAGATGACTCTCCTGACGGAGGAGTATAAGTGAAAGGGCCAGCTTGATCAGTACCAAGTTTCAGCCAGTATTCACCTCCAACAGTCCAGGCAAGGCGGTTGCTGATTCTCAACCCCATATTTAAGCCAAATGACGAAGCTATATCAAGCCAGTCGAGATCGGCATTGGTTACCTGGGGAGAGGTAGTAATAGCAAACCTATTGTAAGGATTGTCCCTGTTTATACGATTAGCGGTGTAACTTAAGGAAATCCAACTAAGCTTTTTAGTGTGTTTCTCTTCAGCCTTCTTGAGAAATTTATTGATAATGTCCTGCTCTGTCTCTGCTCCAACGGTGCTGATAGCCGATAAAGTTATGGCCATTACACTAATAAATATTGTTACCCAACGCATAATTCCTCCAGAGTTCATTGACTTATTTAGTTTTATACCTTTATCGGTACAGATGGAGTTTTCTTGAATGGATATTGAATAGAGTTTGCGTACAAGAAAAGGGCGAGTCATAAAAACTCGCCCTGATAGTTTCATAAATATGTCCTGTTTCGTTAGGACTATTCTTCTTTAAGAGAATAATCCAATTCGGCTAACTGTGAGTATAGTTGCCAGCGACGATCACAATCTTTTTGGCCAAGCTCAATCAGCATTTTAGCTCGCTCTGGATCTTTTGACTTCAACGTGCGGAAGCGGTTCTCGGAATAGGCATAATCCATGAATGAAATATTGGGTTTTTTGCTGTCGAGCTGTAGGGGGTTTTTACCCTGCTTTAGGAGATCAGGATTGTAACGATACAAGATCCAAGCGCCTGATTTAATCGCTTTATCATCCTGTTCGAGTCCTTTGGCCATATCAATTCCATGAGCGATACAGTGACTGTAACAAATAAGCAGAGAGGGACCGTTGTAACGTTCAGCTTCAACCATTGCCTTTACTGTCTGGTTATGACTGGATCCTATAGCAACTTGTGCTACATAGATATTGCCATAAGACATCATCATCATCCCTAGGTCTTTTTTGGCCAATGGCTTCCCAGCGGCTGCGAATTTTGCCGTTGAGGCACGAGGGGTAGATTTTGACATCTGACCGCCAGTGTTGGAATAAACTTCAGTGTCAAGTACTAGAAGGTTCACATTGCGACCAGAAGCCAACACATGATCAAGGCCACCAAAGCCAATGTCATACGCCCATCCATCACCACCGATACCCCAGACAGACTTTTTGACTAAATAATCGGCAACGCTCTTAAGAGCTGTGGTACGGTCGTTAACCGGAAGCGATTCGAGCTTTTGCTTCAGAGTTGCAACTCGTTTGCGCTGTTCTTCTATCTCTGCTTGGGAGATTTGATCCGCTTTGGACAATTCGTCGTACATCTCTGGAAGAAGTTCCTTAGTGAGAATAAGTGCGTATTCCTTGAGTTGATCCACAGTCAGACGCATCCCCATTGCGAACTCGGCATTGTCCTCAAACAGTGAATTAGACCAGGCTGGTCCGCGACCATCTGCTCTTGTGCAGAATGGTGTTGTTGGCAGGTTCCCGCCATAGATAGAGCTACATCCGGTGGCGTTGCCGCACAGGGCGCGGTCGCCGAACAATTGGGTCATTAACTTGACGTAAGGTGTTTCACCGCATCCCGCACAGGCACCGGAGAACTCGAAGAGAGGTTTTACAAACTGGGAGCCCTTCACGGTTTCGATCTTGAACAGTGCTGGATCGGGTTCTGGTAGTTGATTGACAAAGAAGTCCCAGTTCTTTTTTTCCTGCTCACGCAATGGTGGCTGTGGGGACATAGAGATAGCCTTGATTCCGGTTTTATTGCCATCGGCATCTTTTACTTCAACTGGGCACGCATGGATACAGCTCTCACATCCGGTACAATCCTCTGGGGCCACTTGTAGTGAGTACCATAGTCCCTTGAAGGCCTTAGATTTAGCTTCAACATACTTAAACTCTGGAGGAGCGTCTGCCACATCCTTCTTCTCGAAGATTTTAGGACGAATAGCTGCATGAGGACAGACGATCGAGCAGATATTACACTGGATACAAGCCTCAGGATTCCACACCGGAATGTCTACTGCGACGTTGCGCTTTTCGTACTGTGTTGTGCCAGTCATGTAGGTGCCATCATCCGGGAAAACTGAAACAGGAAGATCTTCACCTCTTCCCGCAATAATTTCAGCGGTGACTGTTTTTACAAACTCAGGAGAATCTTCAGGTACGATCGGAGGCATAGTAATCTGGCTGGTTACCTTGTTTGGATAATTGACTTCTTTGAGAGCATCGACCGCGGCATCGACTGCTGCGAAATTCATATTGACGACTTTCTCGCCTTTTGCGCCATACGTTTTAACAATGGCGTCCTTGATTGCTTTGATAGCACTTTCCTTGGGGAGGATGTTAGAAATGTAGAAGAAAGCAGTCTGCATGATCATGTTGATTCGAGAACCAAGCCCGAGCTTTTTGGCTAAAGCTATTCCATCTATCACATAAAATTTTGCTTTTTTGTCGATAATTTGCTGTTGAACTTCTTTAGGAATGTTATCCCAAATTTCATCAGGACCGAATTGCGCATTCAGCAAAAAAGTGCCGCCCTCTACCAGTTTGCCAACCATGTTGTATTTCTCAAGAAATGAGAAATTATGGCATGCAACGAACTGTGCGTTAGTTATCAGGTATGGTTTCCGAATTAGTTCTTTACCAAAGCGAACATGTGAAACCGTAATCGCACCAGCCTTCTTGGAATCGTATACAAAATATCCTTGGGCATAATTGTCAGTATTTTGGCCAATGATCTTGATTGAATTCTTGTTAGCTCCCACTGTACCATCAGAGCCTAAACCAAAGAACAGTCCTCGGAAATTATCACCTTCTAGGTCAAACGATAGATCTGGGTCAAGCGATGTTATAGTTACATCATCTTTGATACCAACCGTGAAATGGTTTTTAGGGTTATCCTTTTTCAAATTATCAAAGATAGCTTTGACCATCGAGGGATTGAACTCATTTGAACTCAGGCCATAACGACCACCAACGATAGTTGGATGATCCTTAAAAGGTGCAATACCTTTTTCAAAAGTTTCTGCTACTGCTGTCTGCACATCGATGTACATTGGTTCACCAACAGATCCGGGTTCTTTTGTTCGATCCATAACGGCGATTTTCCTAACCGTAGCAGGTAGGGCTTTCATGAGAGTTTCTGTTGAGAATGGGCGATACAAACGAACTTTGATAACCCCAACTTTTTCACCTTTAGCGACTAGAGCATCAACTGATTCATGAACAACCTCTGAACCGGTTCCCATTATTATTATTACCCGCTCTGCTTCGGGATGGCCGAAATAATCGAACAGGTGATATTCACGCCCAACAATGGAGGCGAATTTATCCATGGCTTTTTGGACAATCTCGGGAGTTTTGGAATAATATTTGTTTATCGCTTCACGATGCTGGAAGAAAACATCGGGATTCTGTGATGTTCCCTTGATAGTTGGCTTATCTGGAGAAAGAGCTCTCTGACGCTGGGCTGCAACGAATTCATACGGAAGCATATCGCGCATATCATCAAAGTTAATTTCCTCGACTTTTTGCACTTCATGAGAAGTGCGGAAACCATCGAAGAAATGTAAGAATGGAATCCGACTCTCCAATGCGGCACGCTGGGCGATCAATGCCATATCCATAACTTCCTGAACTGAACCAGATGGAATAAGCCCGAACCCAGTACCACGTGTAGCCATAACATCACTATGATCACCAAAAATTGATAGGGCGTGAGTTGCGACAGACCGTGCAGCAATATGAAATACGGTGGGTGTCAATTCCCCTGCTATCTTAAACATGTTAGGAATCATGAGAAGCAGGCCCTGAGAGGCGGTGAAAGTTGTGGTTAA
>QNAG01000166.1 GCA_003641415.1 Candidatus Zixiibacteriota bacterium
GAGCCTACCGCATGGCTTGGGAGACAATGAACAAGTCAATATCTATCTACCGTGACGGTTCCAAGCTCAGCCAACCTCTAATGACGTCGCTGGTTGACGATGATTCAGACTTTGACGGTCTCACAATTGAGAACGTTGCGGAAAAGATGACTGAAAAGCTTGTCTATCGATACCTCGCCAAGCGCCGCAAACTGCCATCCCGCCGTGGTGGCTACACCCAGAAAGCGCAAGTCGGCGGGCATAAAATTTACCTGCGTACCGGCGAATACACCGATGGCACGCTAGGGGAAATATTCCTCGATATGCACCGCGAAGGGGCGGCGTTTCGTTCGTTGATGAACTCGTTTGCTATCGCTATTTCTCTTGGTCTGCAACACGGAGTACCGCTGGAGGAATATGTAGAGGCGTTTCTATTTAGTCGTTTTGAACCAAACGGATTTGTTCGTGGCAATCGCTCTATCAAACGGGCGACGTCAATCATAGATTACATTTTCCGCGAATTGGCCATTACCTATCTCAACCGTACTGATTTGGCTCAGGTATCTGAAGAAGACTTGCGTATTGATGCTCTTGGAACTCCTTCAGGGGAATCGATTGAGTACGTCGCCGAAGAGGCGGTTAAGCATGGAATAGCTGGAAGTCGGGGTACGGGCGATATTCACACGGAACACCTGAAGGTGAAACTCAGCTCCGACGGTGACGGAAACGGTAACGGGAATGGTAACGGAAATGGAAATGACAATATCGCGAGAAAGATAAGCCAGCAAGGAGGCAACGGCCATGGTAACCAGGTGGAGAGTAAGGTTACGACAGCGAGTCATGCAACAGCGGAGGCGGTGCTTGAGTATGTCTCAGCGCCAACAGTTAAATCTTCGAAAGACCGGCGGAGCCATCGGCTCCAGCAGGAGATTAGAACCGCTCGCCTTAAAGGATACGAGGGGGAAGTATGCCCGGAATGCGGACAGTTTACGATGGTTAGAAACGGTACATGCCTCAAATGCGAATCTTGTGGAGCGACCAGCGGCTGCAGTTGAGGAGAGTATCGGCATAAACAATTAAATCCTTTCAAGGATGAAAGAGACGAAGGGTTCTGGGTTCAGGATGGGCCAGGACCCTTCACTCTATTTTGGGGAAAAGGTGAGGTCAGTAGGTAAAGCGGCCTGCCGCTTGACTGTCATGGGGTCATTTATTTAATGTCAAGTCGACAGGCAGCCTGATCTACTTGGCTCATTTCTCTCTTACTATTCATGTCATCCTGAGCGGAGTCGAAGGATGACGACTAAACCACGCCCAAACGAGTTTTGAATGTGCTACCCCGACCGATTGATAGCCGACCACTCGACGCGCGTAATTGGAATGACCGCTCACGATTTTGATCATAACCCGAAACTTCAGGCTTCAAGTGCGAGCAGTCGTTTCTTCATGGCCAGTCCTCCACCATAACCACCGAGACTGTTTACTGCCACGACGCGGTGACATGGAATCACAATAGGTAAGGGATTCCGAGCGTTAGCCGAACCAACTGCGCGGGCGGCTTTCGGAGAACCAATTGCTCTTGCTATTTCGCTGTAAGTGCGAGTTTCACCGTACGGAATGCGGGCAACCTCGGCCAGCACTCTTTCCTGAAACGGTGTCGCATGCAGATCGAGTTTGACTCTGAACTTTCGCAAACGGCCGGCAAGATGAGCCTTGATTTCACTCTCTGTTTTTTTTGTGATTGCGGACCCTTTGGTGCGTTCATATCCGGCAAACATACTTTTTATTTTATGTTCAAATATCGTCGGTGATTCTCCCGGAAGCATCAACAACGCCAGCCCTTTCTCCGTAGCTACACAGCGGAAAGTGCCCAGACTGGTTTTGAAGGAAGACACGCTCAATTTCATCCTTCTTTTCCTGACATCAAAATTGTGGAAGTCAAAAGGTTTGGTAGCTCAGATATATTTTCGATAAAGTAATCAGGCTTGGCCTGTTGTACTTTTTCTTTCCCACCATACGGCGATGCAACCGCCACGACTGTTATTGGGACAGCTTTGGCAGCCAGAATATCGTTAATGGTATCACCCAATACAATGCTCTCACCGGGAGTAGCTGACAATCTCTGAAGGGTCAGGCGGAAAATCTCGGGGTCAGGTTTTACTCTGGAGACCTCGTTACCTCCGGCATAGGCTGAGAACAAAGAGGTCCATTCAAACTTTTCCATTATTCCTTCAATGTGTGGTCTTATCTTGGTAGAAGCGATAGCTAAATGGTACCCCTCATCATACAGGCGTCGCAATATCTCAGAGACTCCCGGCAAAACTGTTGTTGACGCTACAATGGTTTCTTTGGCTTTATTCTGAAAGTGATGGTATAGCTCTTCCATCGGGATATCGGTAAAATGCGTATACATCTGGCTTAGGGGATACCCGATGAAAGCTTTGATAATCTCTGGCGGTTGGGCGGGTTGGTTCATCATGCGCAGTGAATAGTTCACAGCAGCGACAACACCATCAGAGGAGTCAATCAACGTACCATCAAGATCAAAGATGATATTTCCCCGATGCTTCAAAATGCAATTCCTACCTTTCCTATTATGTGCGTTAAAGGGACCTCTCGGATTTGGTCAACTGAACCCAAGCGAACAGTAACAACCAGAACAGAGTACGCTCCGGCAGAAGTCAACGGCAAGTTTCCCCGCAGCATCGGAACGCTCTCCGAAGTAGCAAAAATTGGAGTGTTATTTACAAACAAAATATCATCGATCATTTCGACTTCCTCGGCCGGCAATCCAATAACCCACCCGCAAAGTTTACTGTTGGTTTCGCTACGAAAACGTACCAGTTCAAATCGATCAGGTAAACTGTGAATAATTTTTTTGTTAACAATCCATACGTCTAAGAAATAGGCCAGTGAACTGGCTTTGAGGACATCTCCCTCAGTATAGAACGGGGCAAGGTTGTTATTATCCTGAATGAAAATATCGGGGCAATTGCGCACTCCGAAATTAGCTGGCGCCAGTGGCCACAAAAACTGAAACAAAATACCTGTAATAAGACACACCCAGATTCTCCGCGAGGTGTGTTTGAGACGACCAGTCCGGGCTTTTACTGAACGGTAGAGATCAAAGAACGAGAAGAAATAAAACAGAAGAGGCAGGCCATATATAACCAGCCGGACAGGCACGGGGATTGCAATGAACAGAGATACAATGAAAAGGACTGAGGCTGTTAACGTGATCAGAAAAATGAACAAACCAAACAAATACTCATTCCAGTATATGTGTCCAAGTCCGGGTGTCAGTAAGTGTAACACCATAGCCATGCTAACCGAATCACGTTTTTTGAGTATTGATTTTATCATTTCATCTGTTCACAATAAGAACAATCTTCCGCTCAACGGTAGTCGTATCAACCGGATAACCCGATATATACAAGCAGGTTATCAAACTGCCATCTATCCAAAGCAACGAAGGAGCGAACATCCCTTAATGTGTGTCTCAGATAGAGATGTGGCAACATCAAAAACGTTATATAGTTAAAAAGACTTACTCGACGGGATAAAATTGGTAGGTAACCAGACAGTCAAATAAAGCGTATAATGAACAAAGGACTTATCAGGTTGTTTCTAATAGGTCGAACTTGACATAGTGATGTTTGCAGATAAATTGCATAAAGAATAACTCAGAATGCATTGGAGGCCTTATATGGTTCGCTTTTCAGTACAGCTATTTGGTCTAACTGTTTTTGCCCTGGCTTTGATCTGGTTTGCAGGTTCTGGTGAGGCATATCAATCCGAGCGGGATGTTGAGCCGGTTTTGTGGGCCGATACTGTTCATATTGATCTGAATGAAACGGAATCAGTTTCCGAACAAACCCCACGCGAAAAACGAGAGACTTTTTTACGCGATGTTAAAAAACTAACCCAGACCGCCTTCAACATTCGCAATCAATACATGGAAGATATCGATGCTAATGAAATTATCACGGAAGGTATCAAGGGGATGCTGTCGGGTCTCGATAGGTATTCGGTTCTATTGCAGAAATCATCCTATGATGCTCTCATGGAATCCACTCATGGCAAGTACGAAGGCCTCGGGATGCAGATTGATGCCCGTGATGATCGGATTCGGATAATCTCCCCTATTGAAGGAACCCCCGCCTACCGTAGAGGTCTGAAAGCAGGCGATATTGTTTGGGAAATTGAAGGAACCTCGACTGAAGGTATGACAGCATCGGAAGCATCAAAGCTGATGCGCGGCAAAGCCGGCACCTCTATCACGTTGTCCATCAAGCGGACTGGTATCGAAGAACCGATCGATTTTGAAATTGAACGAGCAATAATCGAATTGAAATCAGTTAACTTTTACGGTGTAGTCCCAGAGACAGATATCGGCTATGTTCGCCTTTCACGGTTTGCTGAAGAGACCAGTCATGAACTCAGAGAGGCTATCGGTGCTCTAAACGATCAGAACATCTCTGCTTTGATATTTGATCTTCGTTCCAATGGTGGCGGACTTCTCGATCAGGCCAAGGAAACAGCCGAACTCTTCCTTGAACAGGGAAATGAAATCGTGTATACGCGCGGGCGTTTTGAAAATAGTGAAAGACATTTCAAATCCGAAAGACCCCCGCTGTATTCTGATAAACCCCTGATTATCCTGGTAGATGAAGGCACCGCATCCGCATCAGAGATCGTTTCAGGAGCGATCCAGGATTGGGACCGAGGTCTGATTCTTGGAAATACTACTTATGGTAAGGGATTGGTTCAGCAGATATTCCCGATTTCTAATGATGGCACGATGAATCTCAAACTGACTACCGCAAAGTATTATGTTCCTTCCGGTCGTTGTATTCAGAAACCTGAGAACCAAAGTAAGAAATCTACCAACGACAGTGCTGAGAAAAAGGATGAAGAAGATACTGATTCAATGACTGTTGCTGAAGAGAAGAAAGTGTACTACACTAACAGTGGCCGCGTGGTTTATGGTGGGGGCGGAATTGTCCCTGATATTGAAATCGAACGGGACCTATGGAAACCAATAGAAATCAACCTGTACCGGAAATCGATGTTCTTTGATTTTGCCGTAAAATATATTTCCGACAACCCCGATGTGAAACCGACCGTTGAAATATCTGATGAAATAGTCGAACAATTCCGTGAATACATCAAGGAAAGAGAATTCGATTATACCTCAGCCCTGGAAGCATCGGTTGATAAGCTTAAGGAAACTATCGAGCGCGAGGAGAAGAGTGAGTTGTTCTCTGGTATGTTGGATAGTTTGATGACTATTGTGGAAACCGAGAAATCTCATGATTTCGATCGTTCGAAGGAATACATCCGCAGGACTATCAAAAGGGAAATAGTATCTGCTATCTCTGGTGAAAATGGTGTCTACGAAGAAATCGTGCTCAAGACGGATAAGGCTGTAATGAAGGCAGTGGAGGTTCTCACCACCGACAACGAGTATTCTGAACTGATCCTGAAGGGACAGAAGAAAGCCGAGATAAATTAATTCTAATTGCAGATTATAGGTCAAGCCGACAGGCGGCTTGACCTACATGACTTTAAAATTTCCGGGGGCGCATTGGTCGCCCCATAACAATTCGAAATTGCCGCTCTTCGCTCATAATAAATATTACTTTTTCAAAACAACCCGCCAGGCTGGATTACGATATAAATTTCACCCAACAGGAAAATGTTTGGAAATGGAGAGGCCATAATATTATATTTACAGAAATCATATATTATAGAGGAGATAGCTATGTCAGATATTATTAACAAAGCTTTTTTGGCTGGATTAGGAGCTATTTCTATTAGTCGCGATAAAGTAGAAGGTATCATCGACGATTTAGTAAAGCGCGGTGAACTGTCGCAAGAGGAAAAACGGGGAATGCTTTCCGAACTGCTTGAATCTGTTGAAAAACGTCAAACAGAACTAGGTGATTTCATTCGTAAGGAAATCCGGCAGATATTGGAGTCTCTGGATATACCATCGCGGGAAGAGATTAACAAGCTGAAGGAAGAAATCGAACGTCTTAATAAACAAGATGTTGATAAGGAGATGTAATTGCGGTTAGCTTCAATTCCTCGTAATTGGCGACATATGCGCCGCTACCGGCAGATCCTTGGTATTCTCCTGAAGTACGGATTTGGCGATGTCGTGGATATCACGCGCAAGGACCTTATTAGTCGCTTTGGTGATAAGATTGTTCCCTTGTTTGGTA
>QNAG01000167.1 GCA_003641415.1 Candidatus Zixiibacteriota bacterium
AATTTATTAGAAACGCAGTAAAACCACCGAAAAACAGTAACCAGATAATGATATAGGAGATGGGGGTATGCCGCCAGTGATCGAATGACCAGCCGTTGTCAAAGAGGTGTGACCCCACCGCCTGCGCCGCGACAAACAGCATGACAGAAATACCGAGAGAAATAAAAAGAGGTTTGTCTTTCTTGTAAGCGGGCATACTGATTTACAATTCCTGGCGGCCTTCCATTGCCCGGGACAGGGTTATGGAATCGGCGTATTCAAGGTCCGACCCTACCGGCAGGCCGCGAGCTATGCGGGTTACTTTAACACCCAGCGGTTTTAGTAATTGAGCCAGATAGATTGCGGTAGCTTCGCCCTCGACATTGGGATTGGTGGCAATGACAACCTCGTTCAGGTCATCATTGATACGGGCGAGCAGCTCCTTGATCTTCAGATCATCCGGTCCAATTCCGTCCAGTGGCGAAAGTCTCCCACCCAGAATATGAAAGCGACCTTTGAATCCTTCAATTTGGTCCATAGCTGCGGCATCGGCAGTTTCCTCTACCACACAAATGACATCAGTCTGTCTTGATGGGTCACTACATATCTGACATGGATCGGTTTCTGAGATGTTACAGCATATTGAACACAAACCTACCTTATCCTTGACCTCGCGGATTGTATCCGCCAGTTCCAGGGCTTCCTCGCGGGACAGTTTGAGGATATGGAACGCCAGCCTGGTGGCTGATTTGCGCCCGATTCCCGGTAACCTTGCCAGGCGGTTGGCCAGACGTTCTACTGATGCTGCCGATTTGAACATTACAATTTTATCAAAACGGTAAATTCAATCCGGGGATATTCAATCCGCCAGTGACCGAGGACATCATTTCCGCCTGAAGTTCTTGTATCTTTTGAAAGGTTTGGTTAACTGCCGCTGCTATCAGGTCCTGCAGCATATCGATGTCGTTCGGGTCAACAACTTCAGGATCAATAGTAATGGAGACTATTTCATTTTTGCCGTTGGCTACAACTTTCACCATGCCTCCGCCAGCGCTTCCTTCGACTTCCTTTTGAGCAAGTTCCTCCTGTATTTCGGCCATCTTTGCCTGCATCTGCTGAACCTGCTTCATCATGTTTCCCAATCCGCCTTTGCCCATGTTGCTATCCTTTCGTACTACTTCTGTTTTTCGTCTATTTTCTTTACCCCGATAATCTCGCCGTTGACTTTCTCTAAAAGACTTCGGATACGCGGGGAATTTTCAATCAACTTATTAATATCAACCTTCGGTTTCTTTTCCGGCGCAGCTCCGGGTGGTCGGCTTTCTCTATCAGGATCAACTTCACAATCAAGGCTGACTCTGGCTCTAAAGTGATCTCTGAACGTCTGAAGTATCAAGTTTAAATTGTCCGGTTTCTGAATAACCTGAACCGAGGCGGCAACATTGGCTCCGAATATCAATTTGATTTTATTGTTAACAACTTCTCCAATCTCTGCCATACCCAGTTGTGAAGCCAGCATGTGACTTTTCTGCTTTAATGCTGCTATGAAACCTTCCCATCCTGCTTGAAGCTGGGGCATATTCAACGATTGTGTATATTCTGTCTCATTTGATGTATGGCTCTCCGCTCCTTTTACGAATGAAAGAGGGGCACTGGTTGTTCTAACTTTTTTTGTTGTTGTGTTCGGTGTCATGAGATCGAGAGTTGAAGATGTTTTCGGATTTTCCCTGAGAAACGCCAGAATTTCTTCAAAGCGCACAGTTGATTCCATCGAAGCCATTTTAACAGCTCCTGTTTCCAACACCAGGCGCTCATCGAGGCCACTGCGAAGATCAATAAGCAAACGAGCCGCAGTGTTCATCAACCTGACAATATCGCCGGTTGAGAAAAAAGCGGATTGTTTGAGATATTCCTCAATTTCGTCTTTGTTCAAATCAAGCTGGTCTTTAACATTCTTGTCTGTCCCGAGAATCATTAGAATGCGAAAATGATCGAGTAGCTCGTTAATGAAATCGTCGGGGTCGGTGCCGGTATTCTCTATCTGGCGAACCAGTTGAAGAACCTGCGGGGTATCCTGAGCAGCAACGGCGGCAGTAAAATCAAATAGAGTCTGCTGATCCACAAGCCCCAAAGCTTCGACAATCTGTTGCTGTGAAACGCTCTCACCAGCATAAGCAACCACCTGATCCAGCAGGGACAAGCAATCTCGCACCGAACCGTCGGCTTTGCGCGCCAGCAATACCAGCGAAGCGTTGTCAATGAGCAGTTTTTCCTTCTCGGCGATTTTTTTGAGATGTTTCACCAAGTCTGTAGATGATACTCTTTTGAAATCGAAACGCTGGGTGCGGGATAGAATCGTTTCCGGCACTTTCATTGGCTCGGTGGTGGCGAAGACAAAAACGACATGGTCCGGGGGTTCTTCAAGTGTCTTCAGTAATGCGTCGAAAGCTGCGTCGGATAATCGGTGTACCTCGTCGATGATAAAAATTCGTTTCTTGCCAGAGGTTGGCAGGTAGCGGACATTTTCCCGCAGAGTGCGAACATCATCAACGCCGGTGTTGGAAGCGGCGTCAATCTCGAGCACATCGAGCGAGCTGCCGGATGCAATCTCACTACATGCTGAGCATTCACCGCAGGGAGTGGGTGTAGGACCATCAACGCAGTTAAGACATTTAGCTAGCACCCGGGCTGTGGTGGTTTTCCCTGTTCCCCGTGGACCGCAAAAGAGATATCCAGAGCCAACCCGGTTATTCTTGACAGCATTCTGCAGGGTGCGAGTGACATGTTCCTGCGCCACTATATCCTCAAACGTCTGAGGGCGATACTTGCGAGCGAATACCTGATAGGCCATAACGCCCTAATATAGTCAATGCGCCATTGTCTCCCAATCATATTTTTCCCTGACTGGCAGTCGGAGTTGATGTTTGACAAACCCATGTTAATTACCGTACATGTAACGAGAGGTGTTTATTAATCAGATACAACGCTGTTCATGGCAGAAAAAGACTTTGGTGCGACATTTTACATTCTTGATTGCGCTGCTTATATGCCTGATAGTATTCACAGGTTCGGCCTGGGGTGGGACTTTGTCATCGCCGAAAATCCCCAGGCAGGTGACAAAAGGTGGCGTAGGTGTGAAACTTGGCGTCATTAATACCGGGATATTCAAGGCCGGACATAAAAGACTGGACCCGATGGCATCGGTAAGTTTCGGAGTTTTTTTCAACATTCCTTTTGTTTCGCGGATAATGATATCACCAGCATTTGATCTGCACAATATCCATATCTATGCCCTGCAAGAACTTATGGCGGATTTCAGTCTGGCTGTCAAACCTGTAATATACAAGCAGAATACAAAACTGGCAATTAGACCAACTCTTGCTTTTGGGCTTGGCAGGATGGCGACCTGGGATGTGATCGAGGATGAGACGACTTACCTTAGTGTAAAAGCTTACCTGGAACTTGCCTTTTTTTCCTATGCTAAATATGCGTGGTTACTTGAAGTTGGGTATACAGCTTTCCCTGTTGGCGGTAACCGAAATCTGGATGCCAGCATTGAGCCATCGTTGACAGTTCGTGTTGGACTGGAGTATTAACAGGCTGTTGAATTATGGTTAAAGGCGTCATAAAATTGTGGTGTGAGTCAGACATTTGTCGGGCTTTGGTCAATCTTCCAATTGTTGCAACACAAGTCCCAAGAGTGCGAGGATCGGAAAAGTTTGCGGTACTGCCGCTGTGGGATATAAGGCTGCACACAAAGAAAAAGGGACAGGCTGTGCCTGCCCCTTTACATATTATCAATAAAAGCTCAATCAGGCGATGGTGACTTCTTTAGAAAGATAGACATCCTGAATAGCGTTGAGCAACTTGACCCCTTCTTTCAAAGGACGCTGGAACGCTTTCCGTCCGGATATCATCCCCATGCCACCAGCTCGCTTGTTAATCACAGCCGTTCGGACTGCGGCTTCAAGATCACCGGTGCCCTTGGAAGCTCCACCGGAATTGATTAAGCCAATGCGACCCATGTAGCAGTTAGCTATCTGGTAGCGTGTCAGGTCAATAGGGTTATCACTGGTAAGTTCACTGTAGACCTTCTCATGTGTTTTACCAAAGCCGATGGCGTTATACCCGTTATTGGTTTCCGCCTGCTTCTGCTTCACGATATCGGCTTCAATAGTAACACCAAGGTGATTGGCTTGGCCGGTCAGGTCGGCAGCGGTGTGGTAGTCCACTCCATCTTTCTTAAACGCCGAATTACGCAGGTAACACCACAGAACAGTAAACATTCCCAGATCATGAGCTTCGGTAAAAGCAGCGGACACTTCCTGAAGTTGCCTCATACTGTTATCAGCGCCAAAATAAATAGTGGCGCCAACTCCAACCGCACCGAGGTTGAAAGCATTCTCAACCGACGCAAACATTACCTGGTCGAATTTATTCGGGTAAGTAAGCATCTCGTTGTGGTTAATCTTGGCAATGAACGGAATCTTATGAGCGTATTTACGTGACACAGAACCAAGCGTTCCGAAAGTCGATACGACAGCGTTACAACCGCCCTCAATAGCAAGTTCGATGATCTTCTCAGGATCGAACAAACCCGGGTTGGGGGCAAAGGAAGCGCCTGCGGAATGCTCTATCCCTTGGTCGACGGGAAGAATAGACATATAACCAGTATTAGCCAACCGTCCATGACCAAACACCGAACTGATGTTGCGCAGCACTGCGGGCGGTCTGTCAGTTTGGATAAGCACCCTATCGATGAAATCCGGTCCGGGAAGATGCAAGCCGGATTTTTTTATCCCCTTGCACTCGTAGTTCAGGAGATCTTTGTCGTCTCCTAACCATTGCTCAATTTTACCAATCATTGAAAATCCTCCATGGAATAATTGCAGTTATCACACCATATTACATACATAAAGTTAAATGCGTGCGCAACCAGTTTTGATGGCACGAAACTTTTCTGGCGTAATATTTCTATCAGGTATTTTGTAGGCTAATCTTGGTATACCCTCCCAGGTACAATCTCATAAGAGTAAACCCCGCAGGTGGCGACGCGGGGTTTACCGAGGCGGAGCCGCCCTCCTCAGGTGGTGCGGCCCCAGTCGGTGGTCTTCAGAAAGACCATCTTATTGGTGCGCGCTGAAGTTTCCAGCCTTCAGACGTTAGATAATCTATTTCGGAAGCATAACGGCCAGCATTCTAATCTACTACTGACACCACTTGAATGTGGACTGAACAAACAATGCCACTGCCTTGAATGTATTTATAGAAGCAACAAATTACGATTAAACTTTAGTAGTGATAAGCGCAAGCGATTGAACAATCGGCCATTCGTCACTCCTGATTACCTAATAATTACTTCCAGTAGCAGCAATGCATGGATCCTCGTCCACAGGTCCATACTTCCATAAAAGCCACTTTCTTATAAGGTAAAAATACTGTTTGAAGATAGGTTAGTCAAGTGAAAATGCGCATTTTGCAGATAGTTTCTATAATTTCCCAACTTTGCAAAAGTTGACCTCATGGTTTTACCAAGAGTGTAGAGCAAACAGCAGGCCGCTTGACGGTCAGGACTGCTGAAGTCATAACAACACGCAACCCTTTGGTTAATTTTCAGAGTTTTCCCGAGGGCGAATCATATTCTCCGGAGCCAGAAGTTTATCCAACTCCTCTTTCGACAGAAGGCCTTTTTCCAATACTAATTCATAAGGACCGCGATTAGTCTCAAGTGCTTCGCGAGCCAATTGCGAGCAGGTTTCGTAACCCAGAACCGGATTAAGGGCAGTCACCAGACCTATACTGTTGTTGACCTGTTGCCGGCACACTTCCTCGTTGGCTGTTATGCCCTCAATACATCGGTATTTCAGTGTCTTCATGGCATTCTTGAGCATCTCAATCGACTCGAGAATTGATTGAGCTATAATCGGCTCAAAGACATTCAGTTCCAACTGACCGGCTTCCGCTGCCATAGTAACAGTATGATCGTTTCCGATCACTTTGAAACATACCTGGTTGACTACTTCGGGAATAACCGGATTCACTTTCCCTGGCATGATTGAAGAGCCGGGCTGCATTTTGGGAAGATTGATTTCGTTGATACCGGCTCGTGGACCACTGGAGAGAAGGCGAAGGTCGTTGCAGATTTTCGACAGCTTAACCGCTAAACGTTTGACGGCTGAGGAATACATAACGAA
>QNAG01000168.1 GCA_003641415.1 Candidatus Zixiibacteriota bacterium
CGGACGGATTTGAGCTTAAACAATTCAATATTTCCGATGGTCTTTTCATGGTGCTGGCCATGCGCACAGGATTAGAGTTGGCTATTGTCTCAGGACGATATTCAGCTGCTACCGACACGCGGATGAAGGACCTTGGAATCAGACATGTTCTTCAGGGAATGAAGGACAAGGTCAAACAGATTACACCTCTGCTGGAAGAACTGCGGATAAATTTTGATGGTGTGGCGTTTGTTGGAAATGAGATTCTCGATATCAGTCTGGCAAGGAAAGCCGGCCTGTCGGTGGCTGTAGCTAACTCGTCACCCGAGTTAATTGAAACAGTTGATTATGTAACCTCGGCCAGAGGAGGAAACGGAGCGGTGCGGGAAATACTCGAGTGTTATTTTCAAGCGATAGATAAAGACCCGAAGAGCTTTTTGGTATGACCAAACTCACAGAATATGCCGTCGATGTTATCCGTGCTGAAGCTAAAGCGGTCGCCGCTATGGCTGGACGGCTAAATGAACAGTTCGACAAGGCCGTCAAAACGATACTGGACTGCAACGGGCGGGTAATTGTCTCGGGGATGGGCAAATCGGGTTTGATCGGTAAGAAAATCACTGCGACTTTCAACTCGACAGGTATCGCCTCATTCTTTTTGCATCCTGCCGAAGCCATGCACGGCGACCTAGGGTTAATCCAGCGGGAGGATGTTCTTCTGCTGATTTCAAAGTCAGGACGTCTGGGAGAGTCGGAACTTGTCATTGCTGCCGCTAAGCGTTTATCGATACCTATTATTGTTTTGGCGGGAACACCTAATTCTGAGATGTCGCATCGGGCTGATATAGTCCTTGACTGTTCTGTGGAAAAAGAAGCCAGCCCCGACAACCTCGTTCCAACATCATCATCAACCGTTGCTCTGGTTATGGGCGATGCTCTGGCAGTAGCATTGCTGAAAGCCCGCAATTTTACTCCAACCGATTTTGCCCAGCTTCACCCGGGCGGAACGCTGGGAATACGCTTGCTTAAACGGGTTGAGGAGCTACACCATACCGGCACCGAGTTACCACTGGTAAAACCCAACGCCACAATGAAAGAAATGATACTCGAAATGACCAGCAAGCGGTTGGGCTGCGTTGCCATGATCAATGATTCCGGCCATGTAGACGGTATTTTCACCGATGGTGACCTGCGCCGGGTCGCAGAGAGCCAGAACGATTTCTTTGGCCTCAAAGCTGATGATGTTATGATTCTAAACCCGAAGTCAATCTCGGTTGAGGCTCTCCTTGATACCGCTCTGGCACTCATGGAAAAATACTCCATCACTCAACTTCCAACTGTCGACAGCGATGGACATCTGGTTGGCATTTTACATCTGCATGATATTCTCAAATCGAAGCTGGTCTGACTATGCTATTGAGCAAAAAGCTCAAGCGGGGGACTATCTACTACCTGGCAAAATTAGTAATTGCCATATTGAACTTCGTTTCACGTCGTTTTGCTCAAGCGATCGGAGCATGGATTGGTCTGCTTGCGTGGCGACTGTCAAACCGCGACAGGCACCGCATTAACCGTCATCTGTTTATAGTCTACGGCGATAAACTAACAGCATCTGATCGTATACGCATAGGACGTGATTTTTTCATTAATAGTGGCAAGAATCTCGCGGATGTGGTCCGTTTCCGCAAACACCCTCCCGATAAATTAAAACATCTGGTAACGATAGAAGGGCTTGACCATTATCACGCAGCCTTGCGCAAAGGTAAAGGTATTGTTGGCATCACCGGCCATATTGGTAACTTTGAATTTCTGGCAGCCTATATGAGCTCGCAAGGGTATAAGATTGCCGCTATCGCCCGCGAGATGTACGATCGTCGTTTTGACAAGCTGTTGGTGGCTAATCGGGAGATGGTTGGCCTGACTAACTTTTCCACCACCGAATCTCCTCGCAAACTCCTGCGCTGGTTGGCTGACAACGGCACCCTCGGAGTACTGATCGACACCGACTCCCACCGTGTTCGTGGCGATTTCATAACCTGGTTTGGACGACCCGCCTACACTCCTATCGGGCAAACCCTCATAGGACTCAAAGCAGGGGCGGCCTTTGTCCCGATGGTCTGTGTCCGAACTGATGAGGATCGCTATCATATCATTATCCGGCCGGAAATAAACATCTTACCAACCGGCAATACCGATAAAGACACCCGAAATGTTACCCAAACTTGCGTATGGGAATTGGAAAAGATCATTGACCAGTACCGGTCTCAATGGATCTGGATGCATAATCGCTGGCATACCCGCCCTGAAAAAACTTCTTGACAATTTAGTAGGAATATCGTCTTTAGCCGCCGATGTATGTACAAAGAAAGATGGAGCATTGATGTTTTATAGATGTATGATAATTGTATTTATTTTTGCTGGTATTCTGATGGGGTGTAGTAATGAATCCCCGTCAAAAGGTGATGCCAGTGCCGCTGATAGTATTTCACGGCCTGATTCGGAATGTTTTTCCTGCAAGACATATCTGTTAGATGGCAGCCAAGTGACAACTGAAATTTATGCCGACAAGATTATTCAGTTTAAGACTAATGACTCTACTATGGCATATAACCTCAACATCATCAGTTTCGATTCCATTGGACAAGAAAACTCAAGGGTTACAGGTGATTCGGGAATAATTAATGAACAAGCCGGTTTGTTTGTTATTTTTGGACATGTAGTGGCAATCGCTGAAGATTCAACACAACTGGAAACAGAAGTATTGCATTGGAATCCAAAAACTGATCGCATTTACACTGATGCCTTTGTACGTTTCACCACTCCTGATGGCACAATATCCCGTGGGTGGGGTTTCGAAGCCAATCAACGTATCAAGAAGTACAAGATTCTCCATCGTGTTTCCGGCGAAACCGAAGTCGGTACCATAGACGAATTATAACGATGGATTCTTTTTCTTCCAGGTAATGACATTACTACCAGTTGCGCCATGACTTTGCTACCCATATATTCCGTTAAGTAAACTATATCGGCGGAGTCTATGAATCGATTTTTTGATTTCTCACCTTTACAGTTGAAGTTCCTTTCAGTAATGACAGTTACAGCAATACTGATAGGGGGTTGGTTACTGATTAAGGCCATTGCTTTGCCTCAACAGGATTCACCTCCATTCGCCGTATTCCTGGGAGAAAACGAACAGCTCTTTACTGGCGTGTTCGTGCTTGATCCTAATACTGCACCTGTCGATTCCCTGGAATTGCTCCCCGGCATCGGCAGAATTCTGGCGGATCGCATTGTGGAACACCGGAAAAGCTATAAGTTCATCAAACCCGTTGATGTTACCAGTGTTAAGGGAATCGGGGCAAAGATGTTTGAAAGGATGCGACCATATTTGCGGATAAAGCAATAATGACAGCTGAAAAAACAGCCATAGGGATCGACTACTTCGACGACATTTATCATGTAGCACGAGTGATACACGGTGGGGGTCGCCCGAGCATACAGGCTCTTGTTCAGTATGAACAATCCCAAATGAAAAACCACCCTCTTCTGGAGGGAGGTGAGATTGTCATGTCAGTTCCCGATGATAAAATAATTGTCAAAGATATTCACCTTGAAACCGTGGGTGGCGTTGATCTCAATGATCAGGCACGTTTTGAAATGACCAAATCACTTCTTGATGATGATACGGATTTTTATCTAGATGTAATCGATACCGGTATCGAGAATAGATACATAGCATTAGCAATTCACCGTCAAACACTAAACGATGATATTATTGATCCCTTTTCTCAAACAACCAATCTGTTACAAAAACCACGTGGTTTAACTCGAGGTATTGCGCTCGGTGAGGGATATATCGCTTTTTGTCGCCCTCACGGCGGTGAACTTATTTGTCTGGCAAACTATGTCAATGACCTGCTCTCGATCTGTTTTGTCCTTCGTCAACATATAGTTGGACTCTCCTACCTCAATATCGGTAGGCTTGATTTATCGACCCGGCAAGGACAAAAGGCGTTTGCTATGGAACTGAAAACCATGATCAATTTCAAGCTGGCTAATTTTTTCGAGAATGGTATCACGCTGCCCCTGACAGCATTGCTGGTTTCCGGTAATAAGATTGATGATACCATCATGTCAGAGCTGGGGAGATACTTTCCAGTTTCTGTAAACAGACCACAATTCAACACTGGTTTCTTTTCAGAACCCGAGGAAGCATCTTCTATACCTCTTGAGAACTATTTGGTGGCTCTCGGGTTAGCAAATAATTGATCTTGCTAAATGGATACATCCTTTGTATGATAAAATATAATGCTCGATAGAAACGAGCTATTGGATTTGATATAACGTGACCACAAGGAAAAAAAAGAGCCGAGTTATCTACCCTGGGACCTTTGACCCAATTACAAACGGACACCTTTCACTAATAGAGCGTGCGTGCCACCTCTTCGACGAGTTGATTGTAGCGGTTGCAAAAAACGGTGGGAAAAATCCTCTCTTTAATTTCAACGACAGAATCAAACTGATTGAACAGACAATCCGAAGAAAATCATTCAACCGCAATGTGACGGTTATAGGATTCGATGGCTTGCTAGCTGATTTTGCTGTCAAGAACAAAGCCCAGGCAATTGTCAGGGGCCTGCGAGCTGTATCTGATTTTGAAATTGAGTTTCAGATGGCACTGATGAATCGTAAACTGGCCCGTGATGTTGAGACTGTCTTTCTGATGCCATCTCTTTCATGGGTTTACTTGTCATCGACAATAGTTCGAGATGTTGCTCGGCATGGCGGAGATATCAGCGGTCTGGTACCCCGACCTGTGTGGAAAGCATTCAATCTCAAGATAGAAACAAAAAAGTAATTGCATATTGTTGACGAAATCGAGTTTGTCAACTAAGTGGAGAATAACAGATTTGACTGAGCAACAAGGGAAAAAACAGAAAGAGCAGCAAGTTCGTCAGGAAATTCAAGTTCCCCTCGCCGAGTTGATAAAAATCCGTTACGACAAAGCTCGCCAAATGCGGGATGACGGCATTAATCCATATCCTTATAAGTACGAGCGGAATCATCTCATAAGTGAGGTCCAGGAGAAGTTTGATCATCTGGTCGAGACTGAGTCAGTAATAAGACTTGCCGGTCGTGTTATGCTCAAACGCAAGATGGGAAAAGTATTTTTCGCCGATGTCCATGACAGCACCGGACGTATTCAAATCTACGTGAAGATAAACAACGTTGGTGAAGATATCTTTCAGCAATTTAACAATATTGACCTGGGTGACATTATCGGCTGCGAGGGAACATTGTTTGTTACTCGCATGGGCGAACGTACCCTAAATATAAATAGCTTCGAACTACTTTGTAAGGCTCTCCACCCTTTGCCCGACAAGCACTCCGGTCTGCAGGATATCGAGGTGCGCTATCGCCGTCGTTATGCTGATCTGATAGTCAATCCAGAAGTGCGCGAAATTTTCATACGCCGAACCAGAATCATCGCCGCCATTCGGGAGTTCCTTAATGGCAAGGGTTTTCTGGAAGTTGAGACTCCTGTTCTTCAACCGATCTATGGCGGTGGCAATGCTAAGCCTTTTAAGACACACCACGAAAAGCTTGATATGCCGATGTATTTGCGAATCGCCGACGAACTTTACTTGAAGCGTCTTATCATCGGCGGCTATGACAAAGTGTGGGAGTTCTGTAAAGATTTCCGCAACGAAGGGCTTGACCGCCTGCATAATCCTGAGTTTTCCATGATCGAGTTGTACTGGGCTTATGCCGATTACGGGGATGTCGCTACATTGTTTGAAAATCTGGTGCGAAGTGTTGTCTTTGAACTTCATGGTTCATATAAAATTACTTACGATGAACATGAAATTGATTTCGAACCAAAGTTCAAGTGGATATCAATGATTGATTCAATCAAGGAAGCTACCGAGTTGGACTTTATGGAACTTTCGTATGAAAAAGCAAAGGTAGCGGCAGTTAAGTTTGGTATTGATGATACCGATTTAATTAACTGGGGGAAGTGTGTTGAAGCTGTATGGGAATTGAAAGTAGAACCAAATTTGATCCAACCGACATTCATAACTGATTATCCCGTTGAAATCTCACCATTAGCTAAGAAGCATCGGGGAAATAATCGCCTTACCGAGCGGTTTGAACTGTTTATCGCCG
>QNAG01000169.1 GCA_003641415.1 Candidatus Zixiibacteriota bacterium
GCGATATTTAATTCGTAATGATTATGATGTGATTTCGCCAGATCGATTGGAGTTGCCTCGAGGAAAAGAACATTCGATTAAGTTTTTATCTTATGATGATGTGGAGAAGATGTTGGATAAGATTGAGGTAACAACTATTTATGGTTTAAGAGACCGGGCAATTTTGGAAACACTTTTTGCGACAGGATTGCGAGTGTCGGAATTAACGTCTTTGAATAAGAGAACGGTTGATCTGTCTAGTCGTGAATTTGGGGTACGAGGAAAAGGTAATAAGGTTAGAGTGGTGTTTCTCTCTGAGCGATCAGCATATTGGATTGAGAGATACTTGCGAGAACGAGATGATAATTATGAACCTTTATTTATTCGTCATGCTGGGAAGAAGCCTGAGATAGACGATCCAAAAGCTGGGGAGAAGTTACGATTGACGACTAGGAGCGTGCAGAGGATGGTGGGTAAGTATGGGAGAATGGCTCATTTGCCCTATGAGATTACACCTCATGTAATGCGACATAGTTTTGCAACAGATTTACTTTCACATGGGGCGGGATTAAGGGAGGTGCAGGAGATGTTGGGGCATAAATCGATTACAACTACCCAGATTTATACACATGTGACGAATCCACAGCTCAAGGGGGCGTATGCTAAGTATCATAGTGGGAATGAGAAGTAGCTAGATGGAGTAGAGTGCACCTCTGGTGGTGCCGAGTTTATGAATTAACCCTGCCTTTTGGAGTTGTTGGAGGTCGTAGCGTAAAGTGCTTTTGGGAATTGCTAGAAATCTGCGATAGAGAAAGTCTGCAGAACATGGTGAATGGTCGGTGATGGTGGCGAGGAGTTCCTGGCGACGTGGTGGAAGGTGACTAATTGTGGATTGGGGAGTTGTGATTGTGGTGAGGAGGTTGGTTATGGAGTTGGTGATAAGAGTTAGAAAGTATTGAACAAATTGTGTGAGATCATTTTTTGTACTTTCTAGGTGGTAGTAGTAAGTGGAGCGCGTGTTTTCAATCATTTTCTCGAGTCCTAGGAGGTCGATATAGTTATGTCCGGCTTGTTTGAGGAGAATGGTGAGAATGAGTCTTCCTATCCTGCCATTACCATCTAGAAAGGGATGAATTTTCTCGAATTGATAGTGAGCGATAATAGCGGAGATAAGTGGAAGATATGGTGAATTATTGATTAGTTTGAGCCAGTTGGTGAGAAGAGGTCTAATCTCTGTTGGGGGTGGTGTGAGGTAGATTGCGACTCCAGCGGAGTTGAAGATAGCAGATTGTTCTGTTCGAAAGTGTCCAGCATCTGTACGGAGATTTTGCATACTTTTTTTATGAAGAAGACGGATGAAATCGATATTTAGAGAAATATGTTCTTGGTTGGGTAGCCAGGTGTAGACGTCAAGAAGATTTTGAATTTCCAGTTTTTCAAGATCTTCTGGATTGTGTTCATATGATTCGGGGGTAAGTTTGTTGCCTTCTATTCGAGCTGAATAGAGTGCACTAAATAGAAAACTTTTACGTCGTAGATTTTGAATGATTTCTGGTTTGATTGGAATGAGATTGTAGGCAATTCTTTGTCCCTCTATGGTGTGAAGGAGTTTTTGGATTTTTGGAGTGATGGTAACAATTTGATTAAGTTTTAGCATTAATTAAAGTTAGCAGATGTTAGCTAATGTTGTCAAATCTTAGCAGATACTTAATCTCTAGATTTTGTCGATGAGGTCTATGTCCGGAGTGAGAGTTTCGTCCCTTGGGTGCTAGCTGGCTGGACAGACTACTGCCCCGTCGTTGTCGGCTACGAATTTGGTGGCTTGAAGTTTGTGTAGGATTTCCTTAGTTTAGTTGGATTAGTATGGCATTATACCCCTTTTATCTTGATAAAAAGAAAATTGGAAAAACATTTACAAATAGCACAAAAATATATGTCGTATAACGTTCGCGTATATGCGAACTTTATTCATCATTGTCAGAGTTGTTCTGGAGAGTGGTGACGCTGGTGACGAGGTCTCCTTTGGCGGGACGCATGAGAATTACACCTTGGGTGGAGCGAGATAAAACTTTGATATTCTTGAGTGGGAGTTTGATAACTTGGGCGCCACGTGTAGTGATGACGACTTCACGATCTTTTTCAGTGACCATGCGGGCGGCGGCGATAAGGCCAGTTTTTTTGCTGAGTTCGGCAACTTTAACCCCCTGCCCTCCTCTGTTTTGGGCTGGATATTCACTAACTGCTGTTCGTTTACCGATTCCGTTTTCGGTGACGACGAGGATTTCGCGGAAGAATTTGCGTCTTTTGTCGGTTGGTTTGTCAGGATTAATTTCAAAGGTTTCGCCAGCGATGACAAAATCATCTTTTTTGAGGTTAATGCCTTTAACACCCATGGTGTCACGGCCAGTTGGTTTAACATCTGACTCTTTAAACTTAATGGATTTACCGTTACGTGTGACGAGTAAGAGGTAATTGTTACCGTTAGTGACTTGAGCTTTTACTAATGCATCGTCTTTTTTTAGTGAGATACCGATTTTGCCAGTTGCTCTGATATTAGCGTATTCACTAATTTTGGTTTTTTTGACTTGACCTTTTTTGGTGGCCATAGTAATAAAGAAGTCCTGACTTTCTAAAACTTCTTTGCTAACAGTTAAGAGCGCTTCGACTTTTTCGTCTTGATCGATGCCGATAATATTAATGATGGCCTGGCCTTTGGCTTGACGACTACCTTCTGGGAGTTCGAAGATACGAGTCATAAAAACTTTGCCAGTATCAGTGAAGAAGAGTGCGTAGTCGTGAGTGTTGGCAACAGCCATGCGGAGAATCTCATCTTGTTCTTTGGTGGTCATACCAACAACTCCTTTACCACCTCTGCGCTGTGAGCGATATGTGCCAAGTGGCATGCGCTTGATGTAACCGCCTTTGGTAATGGTAATAAGATTGTCAACTTTGGCGATAAGGTCTTCTTCGGAAAATTGACCTAGCTTGCCTTTAACCACTCTGGTTCTGCGCTTGTCACCATAGACTTTTTCGATGGCTTTGAGTTCTGTAAGAACTAGAGCGAGAATGGCTTGTGGATCCATGAGGAGTGTGGTGAGTCCTTTGATGGTTTTGAGAAGTGCGTTATATTCATCTTCTATTTTTTGTCTTTCAAGAGCGCTGAGTTTGCGGAGTTGCATATCTAGAATGGCAACGGCTTGAATTTCGCTAAATCCAAATTTACTGATTAAGTTGTTTTTAGCGTCTTGAGAGTTTTTGCTTTTTTTGATGGTTTCGATGACGGCATCAAGATTGTCTAGTGCTTTGATAAAACCTTCGAGGATATGCATGCGAGCGCGGGAAGAGCGAAGTTCGTGTTGAGAGCGTCTGACGATTACGAGTTGACGATGTTTGAGATAGTGTATGAGGATTGTTTTGAGGTTCATGAGATGAGGACGACCATTCTCGTCAAGAGCAACAATGTTGGCTGAGAAAGTGCTTTGGAGAGCTGTTTGTTTGAAGAGATTATTGAGAACGCTTTTGGGTCTGGCTGACTTTTTCATGACGATGACGATGCGCATACCTTCGCGATCAGATTCATCACGTAGATCGGAGATGCCGGTGAGTTTTTTATCTCGTACTAGGTTAGCGATTTTGGCAACAAGATTGGCTTTGTTAACTTGGTATGGGAGTTCGGTGACGATGATTTGAAATCTTCCTGCCTTTGTTTCTTCAATGATAGCCTCAGCTCGAGTGACTACCCTACCCTTTCCTGTGCGATAAACTTCTTGAATTGCCTCTTGGTTAAAAATAGTACCGCCAGTAGGGAAGTCAGGACCTTGAATATTTTCAAGTAAATCGTCAATGGTGGCAGAACTTTCTAGTTCACCAGCGAGATCGCTAGGTTTTTCGTTTTCGAGAGTATCGGGGTTGAGTGGGTGACTGTCAGAGTCGTTTTTACGAGGAGATTTTGCTTTATTAGCAAGGGTATTGATTGCGGCGACTACTTCACCCAAATGATGTGGAGGAATTTTGGTAGCCATACCAACAGCAATTCCATCAGATCCCATGAGAAGTAAGTTCGGAAGAGCGGCAGGGAGAACGGTTGGTTCTTTAAGACTGGCGTCGAAGTTATCTATCCAATCAACGGTGTCGCTATCGAGATCAGTGAGAAGCTCTTGAGTGATTTTGGCGAGTCGTGCCTCTGTGTAACGCATGGCAGCTGATGAATCACCATCGATTGAACCAAAGTTACCTTGGCCATCTACTAGAGGATAGCGCATAGAAAATTCTTGAGCTAATCTAACCATGGCATCATAAACAGCGCTGTCACCATGTGGGTGATATTTACCTAGGACTTCTCCGACTATACGGGCGGATTTTTTATGTTTGCCTTTGTGGGTAATACCAAGTTCTTTCATGGCGAAGAGGATGCGACGATGAACTGGTTTGAGTCCATCGCGAACATCAGGAAGTGCGCGAGAGACGATAACTGACATGGCATAGTCGAGGTAGGACTTTTTCATCTCTGAAGTAATTGTGACTGGAGCAATACGACCGTAAGGAGATTTATAGGTTTCGAGAATGCTGTTGTTTTTGTGAGGATTGGGAGAATCAGTGGATTCAGTTGGCTCAGTAGAATCAGTGTCCGCCCGAAGCGGATCAGTCTCTGGGGACTGAGATTCAGTTAGGTCAAGTGGTTTTAAGATAGAATCGTCGGTCATTGATTATTTTTTCGCTCCATATCTTGTTTGATTTCTGCCTCTGCTTCAGTACGTCCTAAGAATTTTTTGGCTTTAACCCATTTGCCAGGTTCAAGATCTTTGTAATGTTCGAAAAAATGTTTGATCATGTTTTTATAGTGTTCGGGGACATCATCAATGTCTTTCCATGCACCGTAGACTGGATCGATCTTAACGGTTGGAACGGCGATGAGTTTGGTATCAATTCCTGCCTCATCTTCCATCTCAAGCATGCCAATAACTTGAGCTTTGATCCCAGCACCTGGGGCGACTGGCATGGATGAAAGCACCAATACGTCAGTAGCATCTCCATCATCGGCTAGTGTATTTGGAACATAACCATAGTTAAATGGATAGAACATGGCAGTGTGAAGAAAACGATCTACCATAAGAATATGATTTTTTTTATCAATTTCATATTTGATACTGGATCCTGCTGGGATCTCGATTAGAACTTTGATAGGTTGCATATTGACCTTTCTTATTTATTTAGTAAAAGGACTCTCCTTTCACCTGCCGGTGAGCCCTTCTTGATTTGCAATCAGGAATTCCTGTTAAGGAGAATCCTTTTGGATTTTAATCATACATCCAAGGTAGCGTAAATGGCGTTAGATTGGATGAATTTTTTTCTGGGTGGAACGTCGTTGCCCATGAGAATAGTGAAGATTTCGTCGGCTTCTTCGGCGTCTTGAATGGTAACTTGTTTGAGAATACGATGTTCTGGATTCATAGTAGTTTCCCAGAGTTGTTCTGGATTCATTTCTCCTAGACCTTTGTAGCGTTGAATAGAAAATTTTTTATTTTCGTTTTCACTAAGTAATTTCTCTCTTTCTTCTTCAGAGTAGACATAAGTTGTTTTTTTACCAAATTCGATTTTGAATAGAGGTGGCATGGCGATATAGAGATAGCCTTGTTTGACGAGTTCTGGCATGTGACGAAAGAAGAAGGTCAAACCGAGAGTGGTAATATGTTCACCATCGACATCAGCATCGTTCATAAGAATAATACGGTGATATCTGAGTTTTTCTGGCTTGAATGTCTCCCCTACCCCAGTGCCTAGGGCAATAATTAGATTTTTAAGTTCTTCAAAAGCAATAATTTTGTCAAGTCTGGCGCGTTCGGTGTTAAGAATTTTGCCTCTTAATGGAAAGATTGCTTGAAAAGCTCGATCCCTACCCTGTTTGGCACTTCCTCCAGCTGAATCTCCCTCGACAATGTAGATTTCGCATTTGGCTGGATCTTTTTCTTGACAATCGGCGAGTTTTCCTGGAAGAGTTGAACCTTCGAGGGCACTTTTTCTAACTACGGCGTCGCGGGCAGCTCGTGCTGCCATGCGAGCTTTGGCGGCAAGTTGAGCTTTTTCCAGCATTTTTTTGGCTTCTTTTGGATTTTCTTCTA
>QNAG01000170.1 GCA_003641415.1 Candidatus Zixiibacteriota bacterium
ACTCGCATCCCTGTTTCTAACTAGTCCCGGAAAGTGATCGGTCCATCAATCTCGATAGAAAACACCAATTAATTCGATGTGCATAGTATGCGGGAACATATCAATTGGTCGCACTTCAGGAAGACGATAACCAGCCTTAAAAAGTGTTGCAGCATCACGAGCAAAAGTAGCCGGGTTGCAGGAGATATAAAGGATTTTGGGAGGTTGCATACGAATAATTCGACGAAGCGCCTTCGGATTCACACCAGCCCGGGGCGGATCGACAATTACAATATCAAAAGGCGTATCACCAACAGCATCTGAGCGTAGATAATCCTTAACATCTCCTTCCACAAACTCAATATTACTGACCCCATTTGCAAGAGCATTATCACGGGCAGCAGAAACAGCATCAGCAACCAGTTCTACACCGATAACCTCCCGAACGTACTCTGAAATTATTATTCCAATCGATCCAGTACCACAATATAGATCAAGAACCCTGTCTCCTTTATCAGGCATTAGCAAATCGAAAGCAGCGCGATAAAGCGTCTCTGTCTGGATCGAATTTGTCTGGAAGAACGAATTAGCACGAATGTAAAATCGATAACCCAATATCTCCTCTTCGATTAACCCCACACCAAAAAGAACATGCTCCTTTTCCCCTACGGCTACATTCGATTTTAGAGCAGTCTCATTATGTACCAGTGTAACTACCTGAGGAAAGGCCGTTCTCAGTTCTTTTATCAGCTCTTTTCGAGTTGGTATATTGCCTTTGTTGGTGACTATGTTAACCATGATTTGACCTGTCCGCCGAGCTTCACGTATGACCAGAAAACGCATGAAACCAGTATGATTTATAATGTCATAAGCAGGAATGTTGTAACGTTTTACAAAATCTCTGATAAAGTGAACGATTCGATTCGCTGTGTCTGATTGAAGAAGGCACTCTTCAAGATCGAATATCTCGTCAAACCGTCCACGATGATGTAATCCAAGATTAAAACTATCATCACCAGTTACATGAAACGAGAACTCCATTTTGTTGCGATAACGAAATAACTCAGCAGCCCCGACAATATCGTGCAGTTTAACATCGGCTATCTTGCCAATTCGTTCCAGACAGTCGGCTACTTGCTTACGCTTAAATTCGAGCTGTTTATTATAGATGAGATCCTGCCAGGCACATCCACCACAAATGCCGAAATGCTTGCAAGGAGCGGAAATACGCAAGTCGGATTTTATGATAATTTCTTTAACAATTGCTTCATCATAATGCCGTTTTGTACTGGTAATCTCAGCCAGAACTTTTTCGCCTGGAAGACCCCCTTTGAGAAAGACCACTTTACCGTCCAGATGCGCTACGGCTTTGCCATTGAACGCAAGATCGATAATATCCAGTTTTACAAGTTTATTTTCCACTATTTCTCCCGTTGATCCCGGGATTCCCGACTAAGAATATCACTATGTCGACATTCCTCGCTTTCAGATTGAATAATCAGATGAACGATGTTTATAACTTTCTGAATACATCGTTGATATCTTCATTTACTCGTGCTTTTGTAATGGAATTAAAATCTCCTGTTCCGTATTTTATTCCAACATTTGATCACAATAACAATAAACTACTAACTGTTTTTAATCTCCCTTTATCAAACCCACCGACCAAAACCCCAGTATCAGCAGAATCACAAATGCTACAGCCAGATAGTTGAAATACCGATCGATTAAGGTCTTTATCCGATCCCCATATCGTTGATACAGCAAACCGATAAGACCAGCAACAAGAAAGAAACGCAATGAACGACTGATTCCGGAAGCCAGAATAAAAACAGGTAATGACATCCCCAAAAAACCGGAAGTGATAGTGAAAACTTTATAAGGAATTGGAGTAAAACCGGCTATCGCAACAGCCCATGAGCCAACTTTCATTCCCCATAATTCTTTTTCATTGAACCAGTACCGTGCCTGTTCCAAAAGTTCCTGTGGATCGCTCCCTGATAACGAAGCAGTAACACCAATAATCTTCTCTCCAATTAAATCAAACGCCGTCAACCCGATCAGATATCCCAAGATACCACCAAGAATCGAACCAACCGAGCATACCAGAGCGAACTTTGCCCACTTTCGATAGGCACCCATGCATAACGCTATCAAAAGCGCATCAGGCGGAATAGGGAAAAAAGAAGATTCAGCGAAAGATAAAGAGAACAACGCCGTCAAAGCATACTTTGATTCTCCCCAACTAAGAACCCAGTCATAGAGCGAACGAGTCCAGCGCAGTGGTGCTGTTATGACATAAATCGTTGCAGTTTTACCCAAATTAGCTAAGACCCCTCCTCGTTGGTAGCTTCAACAACTCGCTCTAGTTTCAGTCTCGTTAGACGGATATTATCTTGTTTCAAAATTGATATTTTCATATCAGCTATATTGATTATATCTTCTCGGTTTGGTAACCGCCCTAAATGATCAATAATTAACCCAGCAAGTGTATCAGCATCAGATTCGGGTAGATTACTGCCCATTAATTCATTAATTGCCCCCGGCCAAACAGAACCATCAGCATAAGCGATTTTATCAGAGTGCTTTACCAGTGGATTGTCGCGGTCATCGTCTTCATCCTGTATCTCGCCTACCAGTTCCTCTAGTACATCCTCAAGTGTGACAATTCCGGCAGTCCCTCCAAATTCATCCAGTACTAGGGCAAACTCTCTTTTCTTGCGTTGGAACTCCCGCAAAAGTCGAGACAAAGGCATGGAATCCGGAACAAAGACCGGCTTACGCATAATATCATTAAGAATAATCAGCTCAGGATTCATTTTCTGATGGATAATATCTCTTGTGTACAGCACACCGATAACATTGTCTATACTGTTTTCATACACAGGGTATTTACTGTGACCGTAAGTAATGATATTCTTTATAATCTCATCAGGCATTGCAGTTAAAGAGATAGCTATCACATCAGGGCGAGGCGTCATAGCGCGGCGAACAGTCGAGTCAGCAAAGTCAAACACCGACTTGATAAGCTGCTCTTCAGTATCATCAAACATCCCCTTTTTCTTTCCCTCCAAGATCATCAGATTGATCTCATCCTCAGTTACAATACCCGTTTGCTTGACAGACTTTATGCCCAACAGCTTCAAAATCAGATTTGCTGCTCCACTGAGTGTACTGGAGACAAACATGGTAAGTTTGGTGAATATCGTAATCGGGGCAGCTACCATACAAGCAAAGCGCTCAGGGTTTGACAGGGCGATGTATTTGGGTACAAGCTCTCCAAGGACAACAGATGTAATCGTAATCAATACAGCTACGATGCCAAGCGCTAATGGACCGGCAACATCGACTACACATTCTAATGGAACACCAATAAATACCTTTCTTAACGGTTCTACCAGGGTCGCTCCGCCAAAAACCCCAGCTATGGTCCCTACCAATGTGATTCCAATCTGGATAGTGGCCAGGAAACGATCCGGGTTGCTGTGAAGTTTCTCCGCCTTAACCGCACCAGATTTACCTTTAGAGACTTGTTGTTTTAATTTACTATGCCGAGAAGCAATAATTGAAAATTCAGATAGAGAAAAAAATCCGTTAGCTATAATCAGAGCTAAGATAGCCAGAAGCTGAAGATATAACTCACTCTCCATGCTATTCATAGTAGGTTTGCTGTGAAAGTTCTTGGAGTTTTTCTATGCGTTTCTCTACCGGAGGATGAGTTGAAAATAGTAACGTATTCCATTTGCTGGAAAAATTATTAACTATCATAAGATGTGCTGTTGCTGGTTTCTGGTTCAAGTTCATCCGTTTTGGAGCGGAACTTATTTTCTTTAGAGCTGATGAAAGTCCACGATACCGTCCCGTGAGACGGGCACCTATAGCATCTGCTTTGTATTCGCGACTACGAGAGATAGCAGATTGAATAACTATCGCCACCAATGGAGCTATAATAGCTGTAGCAAGAAGACCAACCAATCCTCCGCGATTATCATTTCGCCCATGACCACCTAAGATGGCTCCCCATCTTGCTATCGATGCCAAAATCCCAATTGCCCCGACAAAAGTAGCAACTACAGTACCAATCAACATATCCTTGTTTTTAATATGAGCAAATTCATGAGCAATAACACCTTCCAGTTCTTCCTTATTATTAAGAATTTCAAGAAGACCTTCTGTTACAGCGACTGCAGCATGCTCGGCATTGCGTCCCGTCGCAAATGCGTTAGGAGCTTTATCGGGGACAATGTACACCTTTGGCATTGGCATCTTGGTTGCAATTTGTACTTGGCTGACAGCAGCATAAAGGCGAGGGTGATCCTGCTGTGTTACTTGACGAGCATGATGATAAATTTTAAGAACGAGCCTGTCGGAATACCAATAGCTAATAAAATTCATTACTACTGCCAATACAAAAGCCACGATCATCCCACCCTGGCCTCCGACGATATAACCAACCCACACAAACAGAAACATCAGGGTCAGCATAAGCAAAAATACTTTGAATGAATTCATATTGTTATCAAACTTTGAGAAAAACCTATATCATAAAAGCTCTTTTGGTCAACTTTTATTATGCATCATAATACATATAGCGAATGCCAAAGGAAAAAGTTCCAGATAGCTGACCACATACAAACTCTCTGCCTAAACTAACAAGCAAAGAGTAGTAACAACTCAACGGAAACAATTCTACAGCTAACCTTGCTGATCACTCACACCACAAATCCGTTATCGTGTTCGTTTTCGCTTCTGTCGACCGAAAGTGATATTATCAGCATCATAAACCGGCACAGGAGTTTTATCAGATTCGGATTTGCTTTCAGACTCAGGTGCTTTTCCTTGTACAGGACCACGACGAGTTCGTGTTCTACCGAATGTTACCGCAGGTTCTTCTGATGGCACTTTTAATTTAGAAGATTCTTCTTGATCTGTAACCATATCACCATCATTGAGATTTTCATTGTCCAATGGAACATCACTGATTTCAATAGATTCTGTCTTAACACTCAGTGTAGTTTTGTCCTCTTCGGAAACCGGTGTTATTGAATCAGCTTTTGATATAAAATCGATTACTGGAGACTTTTGTTCATCTACACCTGCTGGGGTATTTATATCTTCAGAAATCTTACTTGTACTGACTTCTGGAGATTCATCGGGGGATTTGTCTTGTTTTTCTTTTTGCCTCATCTTGGCAAGTTGGGCAGATATCTTACTGCGCTCTCGTTCGATTGTCTCTTGGGATAATGTGATAGTTTCCAGTCTATCATTCTTCTGTAGCGTCAATTCACTGCCTGTAGCCCTATCCTTAACACCAAGTCTTGAATTTCTTTTATCTCTAATTACGTTGTGGGAACTCGCGATATTTGGCGAAGTTGATTGTTTTGGATTATTCTTTGGTTGTTCAGCGTGGTTAGGAAATTTTGTGGAAATAGGCGACGGTGTTGCTTTTTGTTGTGAGCTCTTTCCCTGTTTACTGTTTGATGATTTGCTGATAACGTTATCTTCTTTGCGCCGGTTATTTTTACTGGAACGATCAGGCCGTGTATTCACGCGCCTGTCACCTCGTGGCGAACGTGAATTGGTAGAGTGATCACGGGGGTTTGTCGTTCGATTTCCGCGTGGCTTGGGTTCGTGCTTGCGACTATTGACACCTTGAGGTCGATCATCCTGATACTTTTGTTTTTGCCTGTATGTGGGTCTTTCCCTGTTTAGCAAACCTTCTTTAGGCGTCGAATGCGTGCTCCGCGCTGTTTTGAACTCAAAAGATTCACTGACCACCACCGCTCCAACAGCATTTCCCCAAACATTTAGCACAGCCCGCCCTCTTTGAAAGAGCCAGTCAACCATCACCAACACTGTGAGAACACCAAAAGCAGCAACGGGGTAGTTAATGGCTCCCATCAACATGGCCAGCATGAACGGTCCGGTTACCGGCGAAACAACACCAGCAGCACCAAACGAAAGAACTATCGATAAAAGACCAATAATAACCAAGTCTAACATAGACAGAGAGATGCCCGACAGTTGTGCCACGAAGATCGCCGCAATCACCAGATACATGGCCGTACCATTTAGATTGATC
>QNAG01000171.1 GCA_003641415.1 Candidatus Zixiibacteriota bacterium
ACCTTACTCTTTTGATGAAACATTACGGTTTGTTACTCAAAAGAAACTTTTTTGTAATGGTTTTTCTTAGCTTTTTCTCTTACACAGGTCCTCACCTCCTTTCACTTTGGCGCACATAACAGGTTTGTAGGGTGGAACCCTTCTTAGCGGTTCCGCCTTCTCAAATTGGCAGAACCACCAAGGGGTTCTGCCCTACAATGACTTGTGACGAGCAGATATATTCGTCTGACTACAGGTTTCCGTATATATATATTCTACACGTCTTCCCAAACGCCGTGACAGACAATATAACATTCCCCAAAACCTAATGGCGGATTATATTTTGTACTCGCTCCCAACATAACAGACGCACGACTGTGTATCAACGCTTAAAAAGGTATGCAATTGGGGGTGTGATGGGATGGATAGGTTATCTTTTGTCAGGCTGGCAAGCAACCTGACATCTATCGGACTTGGTGTGTCATCCTTCGCCTCCGCTCTGGATAAAAGGGTAAAACCCTGTAGCGGTTACGCCTTTGCTTTTTGGTGCGACACCGCCAAGGGGTACCCTACACAGAACAGATAAGAGGACTTTTGGGACAGCCCTCAAGCTATGAGACTAAAGGCAATGTCTGATATTAAAACGAATTCATCATTGAAAAAATAGCTCCACCTGTCATTAGAATAGTGATTGCGATAATGATCAACATAATCAACATCAATACGCCGTTGATGACGAAATATGTCTTGATCTTTCTTAAGGATTCCAAGAGCATAGGTTTGTCACCGTTTAATTGAGCACTTTCGATGAGATTGGCAGACTTGAATAATAAAATTCCTAACCAAATTGGCAACCAGCAAATAAGAATTCCCACCAGTGTGAATACTGCTGCAATTCCGTTAATAATCAAAATAACTCCAAGAAGCTTCATCCAACCTTTCGACTGATAGATTGGAAGGCTTATTTCCTGGATCAACTCTTTTTCTTCCATCTTTCTTTCCTCCTCATACACACCTGTTCTACCTGAATTTTAACTCTCCATATTTATTTTATAGTATATGAATTCCTACCTTGTCTACTAAAACATTAGGATTTGTATAGTTAAGCAAATAAACAGTAATCTGTTTTTTTTAGATATTGAAAGCCCTGCTCTTTCAGTAATGATTTCTCGTTTAACTTCATACCTTCAAATCCTTACAAAATACCGACAGAATTCATCAATCTCTTTGTGATTGTCCAGCTGTATGAGATAAGATATATTGAGCTGTAATGGATATGTTTACCGATGACAAAAAGCAAACCGAAGAGCGCTCTCGTGAAGATATCCGGCCCTTGGCCGATCGCATGCGCCCGCGATCATTCGACGAGTTTGTCGGCCAGGCGAAGATCGTCGGTCCCGGGACGCCCCTGCGCAAGGCTATCGAAGACGACCGTGTTAGTTCGATGATTTTCTGGGGACCTCCAGGTACCGGCAAAACCACGCTGGCGGCGTTGATCGCCCGGATGACGCATGGACAGTTTATCCCCTTTTCGGCGGTGTCATCATCAATCAAAGACGTGAAAGCGATCATTTCCAAGGCGGGTAATTACTACAAAATGAGCGGGCGACGAACGTACATCTTTATCGATGAAATCCACCGCTTCAACAAGGCTCAGCAAGACGCCTTCCTTCCATACGTTGAGAAAGGAGACATAATACTCATTGGCGCCACAACAGAGAATCCTTCCTTCGAGGTCAACTCGGCATTGTTATCTCGGATGCAGGTTTTTGTCCTTGAACGACTACAGCCCCAAGACCTCACAGTGTTAATGAAACGGGCCATTGATGACCAGGACAATGGCCTTGGGATTATGCGGCTGCAGTTGAACGACGACGCTATGGAGTTCTTGGTAACCGCTGCTGATGGTGACGCTCGACGAGGACTGGCTTTAATAGAAGCTGCGGCGGCGTTTGTTGGAAAGGAAGGGAATGTTACCGCTGAAGTTCTACAGGAAGTACATCAAAAGGGAACGCTGGTGTATGACAAAGCTGGCGAGGAACACTACAATATCATATCGGCTTTGCACAAGTCAATCCGCGGCAGCGATCCGGATGCCTCCCTCTACTGGTTGGCACGTATGCTTGATGCCGGCGAGGAACCACTCTACATCGTAAGACGTCTCATCCGTTTCGCAACTGAAGATATCGGTCTGGCTGACCCCTACGCGCTCACCTTGACCCTCAATGCTCGCGACACGTACCATTTTCTTGGCTCACCCGAGGGAGAACTATCCATCGCGATGGCAGTGGTCTATATGGCCTGTGCTCCGAAATCAAACTCCATCTACTCTGCCTTCAGCAAAGCTCAGAAAGACGCCACTAATAGGGGATCATTACCAGTACCGCTACATATCCGCAACGCTCCCACCAACTTAATGAAGAACCTGAAATACGGCAAGGGATACCAGTACGCTCACAATTATGCAGAAGGTCTTACTGATCAAGAATATCTGCCGGAGGAACTCATCGGCACGGAGTACTACCAACCCACCCAGTCAGGACGCGAGGCACGCATGACAGATTACCTTAAAAAGTTTCGAGAGTATCGAAAGAACAACCGAAAATAATCAATGTCCCTCTCTGCACACCGTTTTACCAAAGTAAAAAAAATACCAATTTGAATAAAAAATAACTTGCCCACCCTGTGTCGTTCCACAATATATGACCACCTGTAGACTAATTGGGATAACATCGGGACGAGGTATTAGTTATGAAATGCGCACAATGCGGATGTGAAATAATAGGCAGAGGTCGCATGGAGGGAGGCTTGGTTTTCTGTTCTCTGGAATGTTCCTACGCAGCGTCCGGGCTCAAAACAGACGAAGAAGATGGATATTATGAGGAGGAACCCGTTGACGGAATGTACGAAGAAGACGAATAGAAGCACCTATTTAAGATAAGTCGCGACTTTTTACCTTGTGTTTCTCGAGGCCGATCTTCCCTGACCTCGTATAACAGCAATTTTTGTGTTGGTCATCCTTTGAATCTGTTCAGGGGGATTGACGCCCTACAAAATTTCGCGAGAGGGGCTAATATGGTGTCATGTGAGCATACTCAATTATGCCAGCAAGAAATAATAAACCAATTATTTGATAGAACACTTTTTCTACAGCCATGACTAATCTTCATCTTAAAATTGTCGACAACATTATCTGTCAACGTTTATTTTTGACTGAAACATTTGTTTTGGAGGTTTCTTAAATGCGTTGTGTGGAATGTGGTTACAGGATTTCAGGGAAGCCTTTTTATCAGAATGGGCTTGCTTTCTGTTCTCAGGAATGCGCTGAAATAGCCACTGGATTAAACCTGGAGAGTGAAGACTACTCTCCTGACAACGAACCCGGCGAGCCGTATTTAGAGGAGGAAGAAATTTTCTCAGACGTCCCGGAAGCGCTTGGAATCGATTCTTTTTCCAACTACTAATCTCTGGAAATTTTGAGAATCTTGTATTCGATTGTTCCGGCGGGGACCTTAACCTGAATCAGGTCCCCCTCGGACTTGCCCAGCATCGCAGCTCCGATGGGTGATTTAACCGAGATAATATCATTATCGACATCGGTCTCGTCAGGCGGAGCTATGGTATATTCTATCTCTTCACCGTCACTGGTATCTTCCACTAACACCCGAGCAAACAAGTAAACCTTATCCGAGGGGATGTCAGCGGTATCAATTACCTGCGCTCGTGACAGTTTGTATTCCAGATCAGCTATCTTGTGTTCAAGATGGGTCTGTGCTTCCTTAGCAGCGTGGTATTCGGCATTCTCGGAAAGATCACCCATTTCCATGCATCTCTTTATCTCGGCTACGATCTTGGGACGTTCCTTAAACTTGAGTTGCTTTAACTCAGCTTCGAGTTTGAGAATACCTTCTTTTGACATATACAACGGTTCACTCATAGTATTTCTATTATAACGAATTATTTTCTGCCAGGCAAGCAATTCACTGTCTGTTCTTCACTGGAAAAAAGTAAAAACAACACAATAGAAACGATCAACCCCGGGAAGATTGGTTCTATGCCAAACCAATAGGAACAGTCGTCCCGAAAATACTTCGCCGCCAGCCAGACGGCTGAAAGCCCCCCACTCAACAAAATTGACATGAATGCCCATCCAGCCGGAAGCCTTCGGTTCCCAACAAATGAGAAGAAGACTGGTATCAACAACGCAGGAGTGCCGATTGATCCAAAGGCATGCCAGATGTCAACCACCGAGTGGAAGAAAACCGCCACCCCCACCGCCAGTAACGCCGAGATAACCAGACCCAGGCGGGTCCAATAGATAATTCCCCTGTCGGACATTTTTCCTAATCGTCCAACTATATCGTTGCCAAATGTCGAAGCGGCAATAAATGAATATGAGTCAACTGTTGACATCACCGTCGACAACAGCGATAGCGCAAAAATACCCATCAGCCCTGCAGGTAGAACCAACATGGCCAGAGCCGGATATGATCCCAATGGTTCAGATAGATCGGGCAACAATGCGCGAGCATACAGACCGCACGAAGTCGTCATGAAATCAAAGAACATCCAGCAACCGATAGAAATGAAAATACCGATCTGAGCTGTATGTGCGTTGCGGGCGGCATAGCAGCGCTGGTAGAATGCGGGTTCAATCAACGTAGCCAGCGCGATCACATACCAGATGGCGATGTACCAGCCGGAATTGCCACCATGCCAAGTAAAGTGAGTTGATGGTACATTCGCCTGTAAAAAGGAAAGACCGCCATAGGTGTAAACAACTGTGACTAACAGAATAACAAACCCGGCGAACATGAGACCGAACTGAAGCACATCTGTACGTACGACCGCTCGAAACCCACCCGCGAAGACATAGACTATCGAGAATAATGTCCCTAACAGCACGCCCACCCAGAATGGCCAGCCAAACAAGAACTCACCCAACACGCCCAGCATGAGAACGTACGCTGCCGGAACAGTCATCAGGTAGATAACAACCGATCCGGCTACGGCTGTTTTTGTGTCGTAGGTCTGCGCGAGCCGGTCGGGGATAGTCAGCAACTGGGATTGGCGAGCTTTCTTTGCAAGGAACAACGCAAACAATAATGCCGCCAAGTAGTACGGCGCCCCAAACACGAGCCAGTTGGACAAACCATATTTGAAACTGTATTCCCCCACTCCAAGTATTCCGCCATACCAGGTTGATACCAAGCTAGCGACAAAGGCCGGCAAAGTGAGCATACGCCCCCCGACTATCAGATCACCGGCGGTGCTGTCCTTCCTTTGCCGGAATACTCCGATGTAGAACAGCCCTACGAGGTAGAGTATAATCAGTATATAATCAACGGTGTGCATGGGTTATGCGTAACTCTTCAAGTTGCTAAGACAGTCCTATAATTTCTATCCACTAAAACATCTCCATCTTCATCTGCGCATAGAAAGACCGCTCAGGCGCTACAAAATAAGCCGCCCAGCCTTCCATAGTTGGCTTTGATTGATTGATCTCGCGTGTGGCCCAGTTCTCAGCATATGATGAGATTACTTCGTACTTCCTGTCAAACAGGTTGTCAATCCTGCCCATCAAAGTGAGGCGGCCTAGGCCGATGAAGTTGTCCACTCCGACTGCAACTGACAGCGAAGCAACAAATATCGGGTCAATTGATAACTCCTCTATATTCCACATATCTGCGTATTGACGTCCAATGAATTGCCCATGGAACGTCATCCGCAACCAGTCTTTTTGGTAGTCCACTGTAATATTGCCCAGATACTTGGGAAAATTTGGCAACTTGCGGTTTTTATAGTTCACTTCGTACAACTCATAAACAGTCGAATCGGGATTGATTTCAACCTCTACCTCGAAAGTGTCCGGATAGTTCTTGATGCGGTTTCGATTGTACGAGAAGTTCCCGCTGAGGGTAAGTTTGTCCATCGGTCTGACGGTACCCGTTAGCTCTATACCCGAATGATACGAACCATTGATATTAATCGTGGCCTCCCGACCTTCATGATTGCCGGCATATTCGAGAATCTCATTTTGAAAATCCATAAAGAACAGATTTATCCCA
>QNAG01000172.1 GCA_003641415.1 Candidatus Zixiibacteriota bacterium
CAGAATAAAGAAGGAAGTTCTCAAGCACATCCTCGAGGATGCTGGCAGGCGCATGGGAATAGGCGACGGAAGAAGGATAGGCTTCGGAAGATTCATCGTAACGAAGTTCGAAGCGGAAAACGGCGGTGAGCAAGAACATGGAAAACAAGCATGAACTCCTTATCTTGATCCACAGCATGAAGCGTGCTCTCGAAGCTCTGGAAAAAAAGAGTGAAAAGAGGTGAGTTTATGCCCGAAAATGCGGCTTCGGAAAATCGAAGCGAGAGCAAAACCTTTCTGAACTACAAAATCGACACAATCGACGGGAAAACCTACGCAGGGGCGAGGATTTTCGTCAAGAACGGCATGGTCTGGATTCTGAGCCCGCACTTGCAGAGAAAAGCGGAAGGAAATACCTTCGAACCGCTGAAGGTGTTCCGCTTGGGTATTCCGCTTCAAAGAATCGAGCAGATAAGGCAAGAAAAGAGAGGTGAGAGAGAATGAAGCCCCACCACTTCATCAAGGTTTGCAGAAAGTGTGGCGAGCGCAAGCGCGTGATAGCAACCTGCGACTGGGAAACTCTCAGAGAACTTTACGTGTGCATTTGCGGCGCGGAAGCGCCCGACGTTTCAATTTTTCCTTGGTCCTATTACTGGAAAGAACAAACAGGGAGGGAAAAATCATGAACATGAACGATGAATTGTTTTTCAAACTCATGACCAGAAAAACAATTCTCAGAACCTTGCTCTATCTCCATTTCAACGGCAAAACCGTGGCGAGCAGACTTTTCAGCAAAGTGGGGATAACGAATTACGATATTTACAAAAAGGTCGTTCCGTTTTTGCTGGAGCGCGGACTCATCGAGAGAAGGAAAATAAACAAAAAAACCACGGTCGTAGAACTTACTGAAAGAGGAAGAGAAGTTACGAAAAAACTGGTTGAAATATCTTCACTACTCAGAGGTGAAAAGCGGTGAAAGTTCCAGAAAAGCCGTTCCAAGTTCCGTGGGAAGAGCAAGTGAAGTTGCTCGAAAAGAAGCCGAATTTCTTTTTCGTGCGTGTTTTGAAGTGCAGAAAATGTGGAAAAGAATATTTTTCAGCCTTTGGTTATTACGGAAGAGGAACATGCATATGTGGAGGAAAACTTGCAGAACACTGGAAAAAAATAGGCGGAGGTGAAAAAATGGGCTGTTGTTTCATATGTCCACGATGCGGCTATCAAGAATGCGGCGTGAATCCAGAAGATATCGAGGAATGTCCGAACTGCGGGCTGAAAATTCACGAAATTTTGACCAAAAGCGGAGGCGAGGAACGTGAGCGCGGCTAAAATTGCTTTTGTTTTCGCCTTTACTTTTGCCTTTGTTTTTTCAATCCTCATGCACGAATACGTTCACCAGATGATTTACGCACGCTATGGTGTGGACAGCAAAATCGTTCCGATACCCTTCGGCTGGGCAACGGTGGGAAATGAAACGCAGATTGCGGAACTCGATGAAAAGGATTTCAGAGAAATGGAAATTCTTCACCTTCAGAACGAAATCATAGCGTATAATCTGCAGTGGTTTCTCGCCGTTCTGTTCATTTCTTTGTTTTTTCTTTTTAGCGAGCTTAATGATTTGAAAGAAGAGGTGAGGAAAATTGCGAAAAAAATGGAAGAAAACCGCATTTGAAGTTTCGGCAATATTTTTAATCGTTTTTTCCTTGTTTTTGATAACCTACCAGAACGATTTCATCACGGGGCAAGATGCCTTGACTTACCACTTACCAGTAGCAAGATACATCGCCGAGCACGACAGGATTCCAGATTATGTTCCCTACGATTTGTATTACCATGGCAATACAAAACCACCGCTTCTGTATATCGCTACCTATCCGTTTTTCAAAATTTTCGGTATAAACGAAGCCGTTGCCGAGATAATTCCGTTTCTCTTTCTCACGCTGTGGCTCGTTTTTCTCTGGTTCTGGACGAAAAAGGAAGGCGGAAAATTCGAAATTTTTCTTTTCATTCTCCTTCTTTCATATTTCACCGTTAATTTGATGACTTGGTATTATCAAGCATGTGCAGTTGTGTTCTTCAGCACGGTTGCTTTTTACTTCTGGAAAAAATATGCCGAAAACCAGGAATGGAAAAATCTTACCTTTTTCACGGTTTTTTCTGGATTGGCAGCGCTGAGCAAGATAACGGGAGCAGGACTTTTTGCAATTTCCGCTCTTTACCTTCTTTTCCACCTCGTGAGAAAGAGAGATACCAAACCGATTGTTTTTTCGCTTCCGATTTCTTTGACCGTGTTTTTCTGGTATTTTCTCAGAAATATTAAACCTCCACCATTACAAATTGCAGCAGAACATGCAGTTAAAGGTTTTATTGGTCATGGCTATATCTGGCTGTTTCATCTGGAAATCGTTCTTTCGATAGCGATTTTTCTCGCATTTTTCAAGCAAATAGAAAAAAGCGAGCACGAAATTTTTGTTTTTTATCTTCCATTACTTTTATACTTAATTTACGTTTCCATAGATCCAAGATATCCCGCATTTCTTAGTGGTTTTGCAATATTTTTCTCTGCAAAATATCTTTCGAGAATTGAATTCAATCCTTTGGCTTCGAAAGTTGTGCTTTTCGGAACGTTGCTGATTTTCCTTCTGAACGGAATTCACGCATGGGCAAATCCGCAGGTAAAGGAACTTGCCGAAATTCACAGCATGAAAAAAGCGTGCCATTACTTGCGGAACGAACTCGGAATAAAAGAAGCAAACGTAATCGGAGATGCAGATTTTGGCATAGGCTGGTGGTGTCGCTACAACTTCACGACAATGAGGGATTATTTCACGAGAAAACCTTTCGAAAAATTCGATTTCGTTGTGGATTCTTGGTGGAATTTTTCCGCTTCACTCGTGCAGAATTACAGCGAATACGAGGATATAGAAAGAATTAAAAAGAGATGTTCTTTAAATTTAATATGGGATGATGGCGAAAATCGTATCTGGAAGGTGGTGAAATGCGGGTGAAGATAACGATGGAAGGTCTGCCAGACGGCTATGTCGATTTTCTCATAAACAAGGATTTGCCAGCGATGCAGAAAATCGTGAAGAACGAAATGTGGGAAGCATACAATCATTTCAAAAACGATAGAGAATTCAGAATGAATTTCATAAAGCGTCTTTCTTCTGCGATTAAGAAAAAAATCTATCCAGAACACATGAGAGAAGCTCTCGAAGTGTTTTACAGAGAGATGAAAGATGTTGAGATAATTCAGTGGATCGTGCATTCGAGGACGGAGAATTCGGTTGTTTTCGAGATAATTTTCGATGACAGATTTTTTGCAGTGGCTGAGGCTCTTGCCGAAAAAAGAATTCTGAGAACTTTCTTCAAACCCTTGCTTTTCACGAAAGACGAATGGTTGAAACGTGTAGAAAAAACCATCAAGAACGAATACAAGCCGAAATTCTACAAAATCGAGGTGCTCGAAAAATGAAGGAAAAAATTTGTGCTTTGCTTCAGAGCAAGGGATGGATGAGCGCTGGAGCGATAGCGAAGAGATTGAAAGCGAACAGAAAAACGATTTCTCTTCACTTGCAAGAACTCGAACAAAGGAAAGAAATAAAAAGCATAGAAGCGGAAATAGTGATATTGAGAGAAACGATGTTCAATGGCTATGAGGAAAAACTGCAAAAAATAAAACTTTACAAGGTGAACGAAAATGGCACTGGCTGAAACACTCGTGGCGATATTTTTGTTCCTATGCGGAGTGGGAACGCTGTATTTGACCAAGAAACGGGAATTTGCTCTGGGCTATCCGATAGTGAGTGCAGCAATTTTTCTCGGAAACACGCTTTATTCCGCTACCATACCTTTTGCCACGAATGCAAACGGAGAAGTAATCGGAACGAGCGCAAACATAGCGCTGATTTCAATCAACCTCATCTTCTTTTTCATCGCTCTCCTCGCCAGCATCAGTAGAATCAAGGATTTCGTCAGCTGATTCAAGGTCGAAGGGAATATCTTCGATTTCCTCCTTTTTCATTCTTTTTTCAATTTCTTCTTCAACAGTCTCGGAAACATCTTCCAGATCGGGCTGAACTTCGAGCATTTTGATTATCTCAATATATTTCGCTATTGTTTGCCTCGATAGAAGAACTTTTCCGAACTTATCCGTGAGAAGCGTTTCGATTTGAGCAAGAGATTTTCCGTCTTTTTCGTGAAGGTTGTAAAGAATCGTCTGGAACATGTATTTCAGTTTTTCGAAACTTGCCTTCGAAACGAATCTCTTTCTCCGCTTTTCCTGCATTATCAGCGGTTCCTTCACCATCTTCACGTAAAGGTCGTAAATCGATTTTTTGATAAATCTGAAAGTAATCCACCCTTTGAACGTTTTCTGTGTTTGAGCGAGAGAAATGAAATTTCCGATATCCGAGAAAAATCTTGGGTGTTTTTCCACTTTTTTAATCAGAGAAAACACGCCGAAGGGATTTTTTTCGGCGAGAATGGGATTGTCGTAGTTTCGCAAGACTATTGCTCTGTTCTTGCTTCCGTTGAATTCGTTCGGAATGAGAAACATATAGTGCGCTCTCGAAAGAATGTCTTTCGTGAGAAGCGAGAGCGAAGGCGTGATTAGAATCGTAAACATTCCCTTTTCTCCCGTTTTCATCAGCAGTTCCACTAAATCTTGCTGTTCTTTGCTCAGTGCATCGTGCCAAGAAAGAAAATCGAGAGATTCGTCGATGAAAACGGGACTGCACCTCGGATTTCTTTTCACCTTCTTAATCATATCGTCCGCCGAAAGGGCAAAGTAATTCCGAAATATCTGCTTCCACGATCTTTCTGGATTGAATTCGATATAACCCTTGTTATGCGCTCTCCGGCAGAGTTTTAAATATGGAATGAAGAAATTGAATCCGAGTGTAGTTTTTCCCGTTCTCGGTCTTCCGTAGATTATCACGAACGTGTCCATCTTTTTCTGTACATATCTCGAAATCGCCAGCCTCGCAATAAAATAATTCGTGAGCATTACTCTTTTTTCTTCCATTCACACACCTCAGATATCGAGCAATTTTATATTTTCTTCCTCGAGAATTGCATTTGCTCCAGTCTTTCTTTCCATCGGAAGCGTAATTCTCAGCCCATTTTCCGTTGTGAATTTATCTATTTCCCTGAAAAGTTCGTTGATTTTTTCGAGAATTTTCGCATACCCTTCAACGTTTGGCACGGTATAGAGATGAATTCCTCTTCTCACCACAACGGTTTTTATTCCTTCTTCTTTCAGAGCTTTTCCGTTCCCGTATAGCAAGGCTTTTATTCTGTTCACGTCTTGATACCAGTCGTCTATGATTTTTTTATGTTCCTCGAAAATCGGAATGCTGTTGATGAGTGAAACGATTGCTCCAAGGCACTGCATTATCTTTTTCCTCTTTTCTATCGGGTCAGCGGAAATCGAGACGAAATACTCGGTTTCGCCTATTATCTCGCTTACTCGGTGTATCTTTCTTGTGATCAAAATCTTCTCGTATTCCTTTACCCAATCCTCTGAAATCATTCTATTTCTTCCGTATCCACCTCTCATGTTCGTGCACCTCAAGGGATTTTTTCACGGCAAGAGCGGAAAGATAAAAAAGCGAAACGAAAACGAAAAATAACCCGATGTGGTATATCTGGCTTCCTGAGAACTTAAAGAACAAATTCTGGGCAAAAATTTCAATTTTAAAAAGCTTAAGGTATTCGAGGTTGCCAATGCTCGCACCTATATCCATGAGCCACAAGCCTATCACTCCGAGCATCGAAAAAAGAACGATGGAATAAATCGTGTCGAAATAAGTCCACTTAAATCGTTTTTTCAATTTTAAAACCATTAAACCACCTCTTTTCCGATTTTTTCGGCAACGGTTTTTCTTATTTCCTCACGGGTTAATTCGGAAAGATACCTTTCCGTCGTGGCAATCGAGGCATGACCCACGAATTCCTTCGCATAGACTATGTTTCTCGTTTCTTTCAGAATCCAGTTTATCACGGCTCGGCGGATGTTGTGACTCTGCATCAATCGCCTTGCCAGATC
>QNAG01000173.1 GCA_003641415.1 Candidatus Zixiibacteriota bacterium
CTCTCATTCTTGGGTTGTATGGACCGGAAGATATCGATCTTCGTGACAAAATCGATGACAGCTTTTTCAATATTGTTTCTTTATTCCGTAAAGCATCCGAATTGGCCCAGAAGACTGGCCGGGTACTAAATAATAAGATGGATGCCGGTCTGCCTCAATTACTGGTAAACCGTGCTTCCGGTTGTGTCGTCCATGCCAACAGTGAGGTTGGAGTGATGCTCGAGACGAGTTCCCGAAATCTGATAGGAAAGGAATTCGGCTACACCACTGACAAAATCGGCGCCTTGAGCACAAAGTATAAAATTGCGTTGGAAAATTTCACAGCAGGTGATATGAATCTTTCCCTTGTAACATTAACTCCGGGGAAAAGAGACTCATTATCAAAAACACAGACCGAAACGTTCCCCGTCTCAGATCAGTTCCGGAGTTCATTGGCAACTATAGTCACGGCTGCCAGCGTGATTGAATCTTCTATCGATTCCCTCAGTGTTGAAGAAACCCGGGAGATGGCGAATGTTATCCTTGATGAAGCTTACGACGTTAACAGACAACTCACAATAGAGGATCAGCTTGAGAAGTATGCTCAGAGTATCCAACGTCGAGTTAATCTTCAATACGAGATCGAGAAAGCCATAGACCGTATCACTTCTGCCAATCATTTCGCTGGTGATATTAAGCTGCATGTTACAGCCGAGTTGTCATACGTGACAGCCCCTTGTGATGTGTACACTCATCTTTTTGAATCTATCCTCGCTGTTCATTCACGCGCAACAGAAAACAAAGGCCAAACATTGATTAGTGTGTCCTCGGGGGATGATGATGGTAAGTTGGTAGTGGATATTACTACTCGTTATTCCGGCGTTGTTAGGAAGAGTATTCTACACAGTGGCCTGCGGCAAAATATCGCAAGACTGGCCAGTAAGTTGGGGGTGGAGCTTCAGTTTGAAAACGACGACCAACTAAAAAAAATTATTACATCTTTCGCTATTTCACCCGAGGAGGCTCTTGCCTGATGAACACCTTCAAAAACCCACCCGGCGCAAAAGTTCTTCTGATCGATAATTCTGAAAGTGAAACAGGGGCTCTGTCGGTTGTTCTCGAACAAGGTTCTTTCAATTTCATAAGAGTTGATTCAATTGAAAAAGCCACAATTGCCTTGAAACAATCAGAAATCCATGTGGCGGCAATTATGCCGCGAAATGAACAGAGTGACTTTGCTGATGTTGTACACCGCATAAGATATATCTCTCCTTTAACTGAGATTATAGTAGTGGCGCCGTCAGGAGATCAAGAAGAGATTGATCGTGCTGATCAGGCAGGCGCTTTCGATTGTATAATAGAGCCGATATCATCAGAGAGATTGCTTTCCCGTATTCAAAAAGCTGTACAGTATAGAGCTATCAAAGCTGAGCGTGGTCTTTTGAAAGAGCATGTTGCGATGCGATACGGCTTCGACAACGTGGTTGGAATATCAAAAGTAATCACGGAAATAAAAGAAACAATTGGTCGCATAGCCCCTACAGATATCCCGATTATGATCACAGGCGCTTCGGGTACGGGGAAGGAACTTGTGGCTCGTGTCGTTCATCACCATTCCCATCGAAGGAAACACGAACTGGTAATAGTCGACTGTGCTCTACCGGAAAATCTACTGGACGTGCAATTATTTGAATCGGATTTGGATCGCTCCGAATTGGATAGACCTGCCGGTTTGTCCCTTCTTGAGCGGGCTGATGGTGGAACACTTGTACTCGATAAAGTGGAGTGTATGCCTGAATCAATCCAGGAAAGACTGTATGCGTTTCTGAATGATTTCACTATTAATCACCCCGATGGTCAGTCTCGGCGACTGGATATTCGATTTGTTACTATATCTGGTGTGGACCTCAATACCGATGATGCCAAAGATAAATTCAACCAGGAGCTGTTGGATCGATTAAGCACAATAGCGATAAAAATGCCGCGCTTGATTGAACGCGCTGAAGATATCGAAATCCTGACTGAATTTTTTCTCCGAACTATCGCATCTGAATACGGTGATTCGTCCAAGACTATCACACACCCTGCTGTCGATCGTCTTCTCCATCATGGGTGGCCGGGCAATGTCCGTGAATTGGAGAACACTATCCGACGAGCTGTTGCTCTTTGCAGCAAAGATCAGCTTGATATCGACGATATTTCGTTCGTAGGAGTTGATTCTGCAGGACAGACCGCATCTGAGCAAAAAAACAGTCAGAATAAAACCGTATCTCGACTCGACGATAATCAACGATCATTGATTCAGCGAGCGCTTGCTGAAAATGAATGGAACTATACACAAACAGCCCAGGAACTTGGTATTGGGCGAACAACCTTATGGCGAAAAGTCAAAAAGTATAACCTTAAGAAAGAAGCAAAACCAGCTTAGTCGATAAGCAGTATAAGTGTTATGAGCCTTTTCAACTGGACAAAAAACAACTTCAGTCCTGGCGAACCAGATAATCACACAACCAGCGACAATCAAAAAATACCAGATAACAACGAGTCCTGCTTCAACCTTACGCAGGCATTTTCTGATCTCACCGAGGAACTTTCCAAAGATTATGATATCACAAAAGGTGTGCTCGTTATCAGAATGCAGGACACACAAAATTTGGCTGCTATCTCTACCTGGAAAGATGGTATGATGCGTGATGGTTTAACGGTAACGTTGCCATCCAAATCATCACTTTTTGAAAAAGTTGCTGAGAATGGCTGTGTTTATACAGAAGATTTCTGTGCAGCCTTCAGTGGAAACTTTTTCGAACGTAAACTTCTATTGGACGATAACAGTCGTTCTTTTGTGGTACAACCACTCAAGACAAAGGGAAAAGTTGTGGGATTGGTGGCTTATAGTTCAGACCAGCCTACAGCTTTTGCGATGTTTGAAGAGGGAGTTGTACAACCGGTAGCTGCAAAATTCGCTTGTGAAATCGAATCTCTGCTAAAGCAACTTTGAGAATTATTAGAGAAATTCCCTCTGTCATGATTTGATCAATGTCAATTGCCCTAGTTGGAACGAATACGTCTGCGGGCGCGATTATGTTCCGCATTAGTCCGTGAGAATACATGCCCTCCTGTTTCATTCGCTACGAAGAAAAGATAATCGGTCTCGGCTGGATTGAGTGCGGCCTTGATAGCATCCAGTCCCGGTGAATTGATTGGAGTGGGCGGAAGCCCCTTATAAAGATAAGTATTGTAAGGAGTGTCTTTCTGGATATCTCGTCGATAGAGCGGGCGATTAAGACCCCCCAAACCATAAATAACTGTTGGGTCAGCATCTAATTTCATGTCTTGTCGCAGACGGTTCATGTATACCGAGGAAACCAATACTCGCTCGGAGTCAAGGTGTGTTTCTGCTTCTATGATTGAAGCCAACTTGATAATATCTACCTGAGATAACCCATTCAAAATTGAGTCCGGCCAGATGGAGTCAGTTTGAGCACGGTATTGATTGACCATTATCAACGCCACTTCTCGTTCAGACAAACCCCACGCAAATAGATAGGTTTCGGGGAACAGGAATCCCTCCAAATATGGCAAGCCTGTTTTAGCCAGAAAGATCGAGTCGTGATTAAGCGACACAAACGCTGATGAGTCCAATTCAAGTCGGTTTGATAGTAAAGATGCCAGTTTCCAGAGGGGCAATCCCTCGGGAACTGTGATCTTGATCCGTAGAAAATCCGCCCGGCGGAATCTGTCCAGAACCGAGCGGCAAGAGTTGCATCCGCTGAAATCATACCGGCCGGGTGTAAGTTTGGTGTCAACTCCAGTTATTCGAGCCAGCAAAGTAAGCCAGAAACGGGATGGTACAACTTCCTCTTCTGCAAGATTATTGGCTATACCACTAAAGTTGTCTCCCTGGGCGATTATTATTGAAACGGTCTGATTACCTATATCGGCAGTGCGGTTGAAACTCCAGAAACTATAAACTGCTATCAGGCACAAAATGCCCACAACAGTCAAAACCATTCCTTTGAATCCAAGTTTCATAACTATCCTGACACTATACACCAGTACTGTCGCCGCCGCCAGAACAATGCCAGCCATTAACAACAGCACTGTGACCAATAGATACCAGCCGTATTCCCAGAAGCTTACTCCTGTTTTATTCCCTCGGTAATTCATCAAGAAAACGCTGTAGAATAACAACCGCTGCCAGTCGGTCAATCCGTCCCTTGTTGTTTCCGACTCTCTTGCCGTGTTTATGAATTATATCGACCGCTTCCTCGGAAGAATGCCGCTCATCTTCCCTGTGAATAGGACCGGAATAGATAGCTTCAAGCTTTCGGATAAAGCGATCTATCTCTTCACATTTCTGATTCTTCTCTCCAACGGAGTTTAGCGGGTAGCCAACCACGAGCCCATTGGGGTTATATTCATGTATTACTTTAGTAATTTGTAGAATGGCATCTTTCACTGATGAAACCTGCAGAGTTTTCAGTCCTGTGGCGATTAATCCAGTGGGATCGCTTTTTGCCAAACCGATACGGCGATTACCGTAGTCTATTCCGATGAAAGTTTTATCGTACTTATCATTCACGCAAGTATGGTAAACGTTTGAAGAGTTTGTGTCAACGAAGCGATCGGAATTTGCCCGGATGAGAACAGTTTTGGATTTCTCAGTCCTCAGGTTTTGCGCTCTTTGCGTTTCGCTGCAGGGAAGAGAACATTATTCAGAATCAGCCGATAGCCGGGCGAATTCTTGTGCAATTCCAATTCAGTTGGAGGGTCATGAACCATGTGGCGATAATCCTCCGGGTCGTGCCCTGACAGGAAAGTGAAAGTGCCACGACCAAGGTTACCGTGGATGTACCGCACTTCATCATAGTTGTCCGGTTGTCCGAGGATGGTAACAAACTTCTTTAGCAAAGACTTCCGAAATGCAGTAGTCTGTCCCATAAACCCGGCAACTGTGTTGACATGATTCTGGACAAGCATAGAAGGTATTGGATCAAGTTTGGCGGCAAAGTCGAACAGGAAAAAGAAGTCCTCATCAGCTCTGGAGAACCGTACCTGGCGATCAGGATAGGTATCAATGTTCGAATGCCGGTAAAGCATTGGGTCGAGCGTTACTTTGAAGTTCTCAAAAGCAAAGGTCTTGGAGTAATCCAGCTTTTCTTGGGCATTGGGGTCTACCGGGTCACCGTCAAACTCGCGCGGTACAATATCGACATCAGAGGCTGCCAGGGCGATGTCTATAGTCTCCGGTGCGGAGCACATAGAAAAAAGAAACCCACCTCTCCGAACATAGTCATAGATAGTTTGAGCAACATCCAGTTTCATGTCCGAAACTTTATTGTATCCCAGCCGGGCTGCTATTTCCTCGTTTATTTTAACATCAGCCTGGTACCATAACTGGTTGTGAAACGCTGCATAAAATTTGCCGTACTGGCCGGTGAAGTCCTCATGATGGCAGTGGAGCCAGTCGTAGTCATCCAGGGCGCCGCTGAGAACCTCTTCGTCCCACACAATATCATACTTTATCTCGGCATAAGTCAGTGCCAGTGTAACAGCATCATCCCACGGTTGAGCAGAAGGAGGAGAATAGACAGCGATAACAGGAGCTTTCTCAAGTTCCACACGTTCCATGTTTTCTACTTCAATCTGTCGATAAATGTCGGCAACCTGACCCTGGGTAATTCGCTCGCAGGTGACCCCCATCAGCAAACACAGATCGGCCAGTTCGTGGGAGTAGTTCATCAGAAATGAGCCCCCGCGATAATTCAAGAGCCATTCTCCCTTTTGGCTCAGGTCAAGTGAGCGGTAAACAGCACCGTACGCCTTAAGGTGATTAGTCTGAACCTCATCCATAGGTATCAGTAACGAAGCTGATTGTGCAGTAGACACCAGCAGTAGAATTGATAATATCAGAAACTTCTTCATGTAGCCAAGTTATCAATTAAGGCAGTTAACGCAATCGAAGATTGTACTACTGAAGGTTATATTCGGTTCCGGGCTTGACTATTATTAAATTCAATTACCCGCGAATCCGGAAAAAGA
>QNAG01000174.1 GCA_003641415.1 Candidatus Zixiibacteriota bacterium
AACATGTTTAGTTCAGGACTTGCTGGAGAGACAGCGCGACGCTTATGGGCAACTTATTATTTTACCATGAACTGGACTGGTGGTAACTCGGTTGTGTTTGACACGCTTACATTTAGTAGCCCTGGTTCTAAATATGTATTTTCCATTAAGGACCCGATAGTATCGCTTAGCCCGTATTGGACCGGAAGGTATGTCTTCAAAGCGGCAAGCGATGTAACGGAAATCCCCGGTGATCTTCCCGAAACCTACTCCCTAAGCCAGAACTACCCCAATCCATTCAACCCGAATACTGTGATAAACTTTGATGTCCCAGTGAAATCTCATGTGAGTTTGAAGGTGTATAATATCCTTGGCCAGCTTGTCGAGACTCTGGTTGATAAGGAAATGTCACCGGGTCCATACGAGGCTACGTTCGATGGTACCGGGATTGCCTCTGGTATCTACTTCTACAAACTTGAGACAGATAAATTCACCGAAACTAAAAAGATGGTGTTGGTGAAATAGCCTGACCTGTCGGGCTTGTGATTTAAAAAACCCTCGCTTTGCGGGGGTTTTTTCATTACCTTAAAATTAAGAACTTTTGCAGTTCTGATGTTTATATCAGAACTTCTTTTCATAATTGGTATGTAACAGTCGTCTATTGATATGAATATGACTACAAAGCATTCCGAAAACGAAAAGGAAAAATGAAAACAACCTTGATTCTGTCATTACTATTTGTCTGTCTGCTGTGCGGCTCAACCGTAGTTGCCCAAACAGACCCAAATGAAGCCGATACGGTTGTAATGTCTCTTCAGGTCAACGGCGACACCAGCAAAGCCACACTGGAAATCTATGTTTACAGCGATGAACAACTCACAGGAGCTACTGTTGGGTTTAGCTGGGACAATCCTAATTTCCAAATGGACAGCGCTAAGGCGACAACTGTGATCGACAGTGTTTTTGACCTTATCACACTTTTTTATGAAAGTGACAGTCTTGAGCTTACCAATGAAAACCAGCGTTTTCTTTTTGGCGGAGCTCGTGGTTCTTCTCCCGGTTTGGATGGTGATGCCGGCGGACTCAGGCTCTGGGTAACTTATTATTTCAGTATCACCAGTTGGAACGGACTTGCCAACGACGGCGTGACTTTTGATACGCTCGAGTGGGATTGGGGCAGCGAATATATGTTTGTTTCTCAAAGTCATCCCGACAGCCCGCAGGTTAGATTCCAGCCGATATGGTCTGACGCATTCATTTTCGGAAACCCACAAGTAGGAGTCTCAGTCAGGGAGCCAGGCCTGCCGCAAAAGTTCACTCTGGGGCAAAACTATCCCAATCCTTTCAATCCTACTACCGAGATTGCGTTTGATTTGCCGCGCCGTTCCCATGTAACTCTGAAGGTTTTCAACATCCTTGGACAGTTGGTGGCTACGCTGATTGATTGCGAGATGTCTGCCGGTAACTATGTAGCTGATTGGGACGGTACTACAGTCGATGGCACTATTGTCTCAACTGGTGTATATTTGTATAGGCTGCGTGCTGGTGATTTCGAGCAATCTCGAAAAATGCTTTTACTGAAATAACTCCTTTTCAGAAATCAGGGTTTTACGCAGCAGACAATTTCTCACCGCCTCGCCACAATAGCCGGTTTACAGTTGACAAAAGTGAAACCATAAGTATTTTGCAAAGTTAGCCTGAAATAGAGGAATAGCATTATTTATGAACTCAATGACCGGATTTGGTAAAGCGCAGGTAACTTCAAAACAGGGAACGTTTACGGTTGAAATCTCAAGCGTCAACAGCCGTTTCCTGGAAGTCTCTGTCCGTATGTCTCGCCAGTTTTCAGCTCTTGAACATCGCGTAAGGGAGCTTATTAGCAACAGGCTGAATAGAGGCAAGGTGTTTGTGTTTATAGGGTTTGCTGAAAACGAAAATTCCCCTAACAAGGGCTATATTAATGATAAGGCCATGGCCGTTATCAACCATCAGTTGCAATCGATTCGAAAGAAACTAAATCTCACAAGCGATGTTACCATTAGTGATCTGCTGATGTTCCCTGATGTCACAACTCCGGGAAATGATGTATTTGATGATGATGAAATCTGGCCAATAGTGGAAAAAGTAGTCTCTCGTGCGCTTAAGGATATTTTGCAGATGCGGCATAAGGAAGGCGCTGCCATGGCTCGAGATATGAAACAGCGATTGAAAATTATCAAACAGACCAACCAGAGAATAACAGCCGAAGCCCCCCGGGTAATTGAAAAATACCGGCTACGGTTACAAGAGCGCATGGAGGAGTTGCTTAACAACAACATAGGTGATACCGGTCGGCTCGAGCAGGAAATTACTCTGTTTGCCGACCGCTGTGATATCACAGAGGAGTGCATTCGTCTCTTCAGCCATATTGATCAATATGAGAGCATTCTTCGTCAGAAAGAACCGGTGGGTAAACGTCTTAACTTTCTTCTGCAAGAGATGAACAGGGAAGCCAACACCATTACTTCCAAAGCAACAGAGATTAAGATCACGGCGGATGCTATCTCTCTCAAGGAGGAAATGGAGAAACTCCGCGAGATGGTTCAGAACGTTGAGTAACAGAGTGGGACATTTCCATATATGAGTTTGCATAAACCAGGAAAGATAGTTATTATTTCGTCCCCTTCCGGTGGAGGAAAGACCTCTATAAGTCATCTTCTGCTGAATATGAACACCGATAACCACTGGTTTTTTTCGATTTCATATACTACTCGTGCCATGCGCTCCGGTGAAAAGGAGGGACGAGAGTACTATTTTGTTGATGATGATACCTTTGAACATCTTGTCAAACGGGGAGCTTTCGCTGAAGATTGCCGGGTTCACCTTTATCGTTACGGTACTCCCCGCGAGCCTTTGGAAAGAGTGCTCCACGAGGGAGGTGTGATGTTGCTTGACATTGATGTACAGGGAGCAGCAAAGATCAAGGCTGCTTATCCGGAGGCTGTCTCGATATTCATTTTACCACCTTCAGTAGATGTACTTCGCTCGCGACTTACAGCACGTGGCACAGAAACAGAAGAGCAACTCAAAATCCGTCGCGATAATGCTACCAATGAAATGGGTCTATGGAAAGGATTCGACTATGTTGTTGTTAATGACGAACTTGAGGTGGCTGTAAATAAAGTGCAAAGCATTATCACCGGGCATTATTGTCGCACTGATGTTGTTAGTGAGGAACAAATTAAGAAAATTATTGGTTAGATATTCAAGGTATAGGAGGTAATGTGAACAAAGTCAAAATTGAAGAACTGAAGAAATTAGGACTCAACCGATATGAGGCTGTTATCATAGCTTCAAAACATGCCCGCACTCTCAATACTAAAAGAATCAGAATGTTGGAACGCATGACCGAAGACCCGGATATTCAGATTGACTCACGAAAAGTTTCGATGACAGCATTACTGGAACTTTTGGATGGGAAGGTAAAGTTTAAGCGTTCAGACTCGATGTAATAAGATAAATATCTTTTTAATTCGCTAAGGAGCTCTATGGCCCGGAATCTTGTCATCGTTGAATCACCTGCGAAGTCGCGAACTCTTGCCCGTTTTCTTGGGAAGGATTTCGATATCATAGCCACCGTGGGACATATCATTGACCTACCCAAATCAAAACTTGGAATCGATACCGATAATAACTTTGTCCCCCAGTATACGGTTATTGAAGGGAAACAGAAGGTCATTCGTGAACTGGTGAAAGCTGCTAAGAAGGCAACTACAGTATACCTGGCTCCCGATCCGGATCGCGAAGGAGAGGCAATTGCCTGGCATGTAGCTAACAGCCTTAAAGATAAGAGCAAAGCAGAGCTTGTCCGGGTCACTTTTAACGAAATTACCAAACGTGCTGTTGTCGGTGCTATTGAACACCCACGCGAGATTGACATGAACCTTGTCAACGCTCAGCAAGCACGTAGAGTACTCGATAGGTTGGTAGGCTATACGGTATCACCTTTTCTCTGGAAAACAATAGCTCGAAATCTATCTGCAGGCCGGGTGCAATCAGTCGCTTTGAGGCTAGTATGCGAACGCGAAGAAGAGGTAACCAGCTTTACCCCCCGTGAATACTGGCAGATTGCTGCCCAGCTCGAATCAAAAAAGGGTGAGCAGTTCAAGGCACGGTTACACAAGATTGGCGATCTTACTGTTGTCAAACCTTCAGAACTTAAAGGTAAGAATAAGGTCTGTATCAATACCGAGGAAGAAGTTAAGGGATATCTCACCGAGCTCAAGGAAGCACAATTTGTTGTTGTCAGTATTAAGAAGAGTGAAAAATCACGCCGGCCGTACGCTCCCTTTATAACCTCCACGCTTCAGCAAGAAGCAGCCAAAGCTCACGGCTTCTCTCCAAAAGTTACTATGCGAATTGCTCAGGAGTTATACGAAGGAATCGAAATGGGTAGCGAAGGGCCAACGGGACTCATCACGTATATGAGAACCGACTCGACCCGCATTGCCTCTGAAGCGTTAACTGGAGCTCGTCAGTATATCGAGGAAACATTTGGCAAGGAATACCTGCCGGCTAAGCCGCAGGTATATTCACGTAAGAAGCAAGCCCAGGATGCCCACGAAGCCATTCGACCAACTTACCTTACCCTGCCACCTGAAAATGTAAAACGGTACCTGACACCTCGCCAGTTCAAACTCTACCGACTTATATGGAATCGGTTCGTCGCTTCACAAATGAAACCCGCCCGGTTTACTATTGAAACAGTTGACATCAAAGCAGATCGCTTTACCCTGCGAGCTACTGCACAGCGGATCAAATTTGACGGATTTCTAAAACTTTATCGTGCAGAAAAGGAACCCGACGAAAACGGCAACGGCAAGAACGGCCTTGAGAATCTTCCAAAACTCAACGAGAAGGACCTTCTCAAACTTCTTAAGCTGGAGCCAAACCAGTCGTTTACTAAACCTCCCGCACGTTATTCAGAAGCAATGCTGGTAAAGCGTCTTGAAGCTGACGGCATCGGACGACCATCAACCTATGCTACTATTATTTCTACTCTCAAGGATCGTAAATACGTTGACCTTGACCAACGTAAACTAACCCCCACTGACCTTGGTAAGACTGTTAATCTCATCCTTGTTAAGCATTTACCAAAAATCTTCAATGTCAAGTTCACTGCCAACATGGAAAAAGAACTTGATTCGATTGAAGAGGGCAAAGACGAATGGGTAGATGTGCTTGATGCGTTCTACAAACCGTTCAAGAAAACGATCGATGGTCTGAAAGTCAAAGAGAGTGAGATAAAAGCATCACTGACTGAGAAGACCGATATTGCCTGTGAGAAATGTGGTTCACCGATGATTGTCAAATGGGGTCGTAACGGTCGTTTTTTGGCCTGTTCTGCTTATCCCAAATGCAAATTCACCAAACCTCTCCCGGGTGAAGAAGAGCAGAACAAAACCAATGAAAAATGCGAGAAATGCGGCTCTCCGATGGTGATAAAGACCGGCCGTTTCGGTAGATTCCTAGCATGCTCGGCATACCCTGAATGCAAAAATACTAAACCTATCACACTTGGAATCAAGTGCCCCAAACCAGGCTGTGGTGGGGATATTGTTGAGAAACAGACTCGTGGCCGTAAGCTTTTCTACGGTTGCTCCAACTATCCCAAGTGCGATTTTGCTTCCTGGGATAAACCGGTAGTCAGGGCTTGTCCTGTTTGCAATCACCCTTACATGTTGCAGAAAGTCTCTAAAGTAAAAGGCGAATATCTTAAGTGCCCTGAATGCAAGCATACTATCACAATTGAATCTTCGGAAGAAAAGCCAGTAACTTAGATTTTACAGCAGAGCAAGTATTTACCAGCCGGGGTTCTGTCAAATCCTGGCTGTTTTTGTGTTATAGTAGTTTTCAGAATAACTTTCCGATTGCAGCTGTTTTTTGGGTGTGTTGCGGGTTGTTAATGACATCGAGGATCGCTTGATCCAATCGGTCGATAAGTTGGTCAACATTCTTACAGACATGGTTGTTGAA
>QNAG01000175.1 GCA_003641415.1 Candidatus Zixiibacteriota bacterium
ATCATTGAAATCACCAATATAGACAGACATCATCAACGTGTCGATGGCATGGGCATAATACGCCCAAATGGTATCCGGCTCGACGACGACCTTCGGCGGCTCGATGAACATGGCATCGATCAACGCCCGCGCCCCAAGCGGTTCCATATACCAGAGATGGAACCCGAAGAGGTAGGTGTCCGAGTGCTCCTTTACCGTCCGTACACCGACTGGTTGATCGGCATTCATAGATGTAACGCCCGGAATCGGATCAAACAAGTGAGTAGTTATACCTGTTTCATTGACATCGAAAACCGACACCGACGGCGGGGAGTCATCGGTAGGCCAGATGGAGTTTATCAAATCGCTGAATCGATTTGTACTTGTATCATAAGTAACAACAGGCAATCCGGGACCAATTGGCTGAGCGTTTGAGAACGCAAAGATATTATCTTCCATTGGCAGACCGTGGATGTTGAAGTAAGCAAAACCAACATGAAACACAGAATCTATACCGAAGAAACGTTTAATGAACAAATTCTTCACAGAGCAAAATTCCGGATCTAAGGACGGGCTATATCCAATTATTGCAGGGAAAGAACCAAAGTAAGCAAGTTTGCCACCGGAAAGGATGTACTTGCTGTAGCCAGCCTTACTTTGTTCATAATCAGGATTGATAGATAGACCTCTAATGTCGTCATCTACAATAACAAGTTGGTACCGTGTGAAGTCGTGCCAGTCAACTATCCCGACACCATCATGGTAATTCCCCACCGTATCTGACCAATCATATAGATCGTAGTTATAACCCTGCAGGATATTGTCATAGAAAGCGGTCACGCTGTCGTAATTCATACTTGTTGGACCTAAGTTCCAGGAATGTGTTATGACAAGAACGTCCTGTGTCCGTGGCTCAACTCTGGTAGCGCTGACATTTACTGAAAAGGCCGACTCGGAACCATAATCATCGACCGCAGTGACGATATATACCCTGTCCTCCATAACGTCGTAGTCGGTAAAGGTCGTCTTTGAGGGAGTAACAGCAGCGTATGGTTCCATCGCATAGTAGTAATAAGTCGTACCATCGACGAAGAAGCTGTCCTTCGGAGGAATCGAAGCTGCGTAGAACCCCTTGTCGTAGAATGGCGCATATTTAAGGCGGGCTTCTTCCATATCCTCGAAACGGTAGATATTGTAATGATCTACAGCTATCCCTTCCGGTTGTGACCAATTCAACTCAACGGGCTGACCTTCCTCGTAAAACGAATATTCGATTTCAAACTGAGGAGCAAACGGAGAATCCGGCAGTTTAACGAACAGGGGATCACAAACATCCCCCGCACCGAGAGGTCCCTGATGAGCAATGTTCACGAAGTAGAACTTGTGCGGTTGGAGATCATCGAAAGTAAAGCTGGTCTGCTCAGGTCCAACATAGGCAACCATGCTTAGTTCGGTCGGTCGCAGCCACGGCGCGGGTACGCCCGGATAGGGCAATGAATCCAGCGGCACTTCGCTGAGATAAACGCGGTAGCCATCGATGTTGTTAAAACACCAGGGGTCCCACGCCACGGTCACTTCGTTTTCATCTTCTTGTACGGTCCTTAGCCCAGTTGGAGGTAAAGATGGATCGAGCAACACTTCTCCGAGGGAATCCGACAGCGCGCCGTTCTCCGAAAGGCTGCTCAAATCCAAACCAGCCAAGTAGGCTTCAGGGTCGGTCGGCAAATTGTAGATATTGTCTGGATCGGTGTGAACATCGAATGAAGTGAAAGTGGCATACAGGAGTCTTTGACTCTGCCCCGGTTCCAAATCGAATGGCCCTATCGACATGAGAAAACGTGCATCATAACCATCGGTGAAATCTATTACATTGGGCTGGTCCGGATAAAGCCAGACCGGATCTGATGGCTCAATAGTGGCTGCCATTATTTGATCGTAGTCCCATTCGGGAGAGCTTAGGACATAATACTTGTTATCATCTCGGGCTGGAGTACCTAATCCCCCGGTACCAAAATCTCGGAAAGGATTCTCTATCGTTCCCTTATGTCGAGGTCCGAAATCGAGCGTAGGATCTCCGTTACTGATCCACCAATTGAAACTAGTGTCAACGGCATTAAATGAGGAAGCCAGAAACTTGAATCCGAAAGCGCGCGGGGCCGGCATATATGGCGGTAACACGCTAAGATCACCATCATTGTCGATGATATAGGCTATACCGTCACTTCTTATGCTGCCGGCTATATCGTCAGTATATCCCGTTCCATTGGCGCAATCATAGCAGACATCGCAATCCATAAAGAAACCAACATAGCCGTCCTCGATTGTCTCATTTCCCACATTGGTCAATATCAAGTCGTAGATAACTGTGCGGTTCTCCGGTTCTGTTCGCCAGATGTGGCTGCGGTTAACCAGACGCACGTTTAGAGGAATGTGAGGGCGGCCACCATCTTCGTTGTCATTTCCACCAAGCTCGACAGATGTATCCGAAAACTCTGCCCGCATAGAGAAGTCTGTAGGATAACTCACTTTGGTAACGGCCGGCTTGGAGCCATCGGGAGACATTTCCATGATGCCGACCCAACCATCCATGGCTGTGGATACTAGTGTATCTTCACCGACTATGCCACCCACCCATATGGCGCCAGCATAGAGATATTCCGCGCCATCGTCTGCTGGTGCGACGAACGAACCGGCTGGCCAACCTTCCCAAAATAGACAGGGGGATGATGGATAACCTTCGCCGAACGTTCCAAAACAATCAAACCGAGTAATTATCTCTCCTGTCTGCTGTACACCATAGTACATAGGCCAATTGACCGGTTGGTCAACGATTGTATCAAGCGCCGTTAGCGCTTGTCCCAGTACGGAAGCTTTTGGTATTTCTTTGTTAATATCGTACTCGGCGCGCGCTTGTACTTGTACCGCTGCCATTAGCACGAATACTACACCTGCAACGACCCATGCTCGTGTCCGCATAACACTCCTCCTCATATATAAAATTTCCTGCCTAATAGTAGACATTATTAAGATAAAACAATTGTCTCCCCCACACAAGACATGTCATTTTCTTTCATGCTTTTGCTACTCAAGCTAAGTTAAGTAATGTGACGTACAAAAGATAGGAATGTGCAAAGGAAATTCGGGGATCATTTGCCGTTCTCTTGCAGGGTTGAACCCAGCGCAATGATAGGCTACTAACTAGCCTCAAAGGGGATTAAACTTTTACTCCCAGCCAGCGTCCCCGACGGTAATAAAAATAGAATCCTATCGAGGAGACAACGCCGGATAAAGCTAGAACCCACCAAATGGCGTATTGATCAAACCCACCAATTTGGGTCAGCAACAAGACAGGTAATACCTGCAGCCCCCAACCTTGAATAATTGTTACAATCATTACCGGCGTGTTCAACCCAACGCCCATGTGGATTTCCTCAAGCATGATGAAAGCTCCGAAGAATGGGAAGGAAAAAGCGAATGTCCGCAGGATGGCAACCCCCTGAGCGACAGTCTCAGGATTATCGAAGAACAGTCCCATAAACCACCCACAGAAGAGATAGATGAGAGCGCCGAACGCAATCATCATACCAACACCAAGCATAATCGATTGATCACCGGTCTTTCTGGCTCGAGCAACCTTGTTGCCGCCCAGATTGTGACCGATCAACGAGGACAATCCAAGCCCAATACCCACCAACAGCATGATGCCAAAGCCGAAGACTTGCATGGCGACACCGTAAGCCGCCACGACCGAAGTGCCAAAGGCAGCCACGAGCGGCGTAATAACTAATCTCGATCCTGAGAATGACATATCCCCCAGCCAAGCCGGCACACCGATTTTGACGATCTTCCACATTGAGCTAATAGACATTGACTCCTTACCGCTCAAATGCAGTTTAACATTGGATCGTCCTGTATAGAATAGAACCAGTCCAATCATGAAAGTTATACTGTAACTGAGAACCGAAGCATATGCCGCACCAACAATACCCCAAGCCGGTAGTCCCCACCAACCGAATATGAAGAATGGGTCAAGCACAAGGTTGAGAATGTTTGAGCCAATCATGAGATTCATAGCCATTTTCGGATTGGCTACACTGCGCATGGCCGTGAAGATAGTATAGGTAGCATACATTACCGACAATCCCAGGAACATCACCCGTCCATAGCTGATACCTAATACCAACGCCTCTCCCTTAGCGCCGACTAGACGAAGCATGTACTCGACGCAAAAGAATCCAACGATACCAAAAACGCCCCCGAAGAACAGCTTTAACGTAATTGATTCCTTGATAGCCTTCTCGGTAGCATCGTAAGCTTTCTCGCCGTATCGACGGGAGATGATTGCTACTGAGCCAGGACCAACAAGTTGGTTGGCAGCAAAGAAAAACCACAGAATGTTGCCAAAGAATGTAATCGCCGCCACACCAGATTCTTTTGCGGATAACTGCGCCACCCAGTAGGTATCTACCATACCGTAAATATGCTGAGCGAGAAATCCGAACATCGATGGCAGCCCCATTTTGAGAATGGAACCAATTATCGATCCTTCGGTGTAATCGACGTGTAGTTTCTCAGGCTGGCCACTCATATTTCTTTTCCGATTCGTTGAATCGCAAGGTACAATATAGCTTCTAAAGATCAAAGAGGGTTTTCGTAAACAGGAAACCGATTTCCCTTGCGATTGAACGGCAACCAGTTATTCTTTTAATGTTATGAGCAAATTCATAATTATCTTAGAGCTTGTTATAATTTTGTTGGCTTCGGACGTATCCGCTGCTACCCTGACCATTAAGCGCGGATCAGACCTACAAGCGGTTATCAACTACGCCCAAAGTGGAGATACTCTGCTTTTGGCGGCCAAGCCCTTTTTGGCTGTTTCCATGCCGTTTGAGGATTCCCTTTGCGGTAACTGTAAGGATCCAAAGACAGTAGTGAAAGCTACGGTTGGATTTATGATTTGCGGCAAATCGCTGGTTATCATGGGGGCGAATCGAGGCAACACGCAACTTGTTACAAATGCCGGTTACGGACTGTATATTGAAGACTGTCCATCGGTAGAGATATCGAACCTCACTATCATTGGTGGTCGCCGTGATTTCGATGAAATGGCGACCGATGCCGGAATAGTAGTCCGTCGGTCGCGCGTGAAAATAACCGAAGTTGATGTCAGTAACAATGATCACCGACTCGACTCGGTAGTGGTAGGGATTGGCGGCATTTTCGGTCGAGAGGGCGCTGAGCTTGAGATTCGCAATTGTATAATCGAAAACAACGGTTGGGATGGGATAGCGCTCTATCGAGGAGCGGTGGCGCAGGTAACTGACTGTCTCATTAAAGATGGTCGGGGAGTAGGGATTGGTGTTACCTGGGATGCTACCTGCCTGGCTTACCGCAACGAGGTAACCGGCTATTGGAAGGGAATCGGCGCTTTCGGGACATCGTGGGTGATCGCCCGTAACAATCTGGTACACGACAACCTTGGCTGGGGCATGATTGCCACCGGGCAGGCCTATATGGATATGGTCAACAACGTTGTTTACCACAACGGCAATTGTGGAGTCGCTCCCTGGTCTACGGAAAGCCGGGGACGAATTGTTAACAATATTATTGCTGAAAATGGATGGCGAGAGCAGTGGGTATGCCCCTGTGTCGGTGTGTGGAATTCTGGAGACTGGGCCAAATGGGAGTTTCGTAACAATATTGTGTTTAATAACGTAGCCGGTGAATATGAAGACATCTGGGATCAGAGCGACCTCAACGGCAACATGAACATCGACCCGCTCTTTATAGGTGAGGGAAACTTTCATCTCAAGGCTGACTCTCCAGCATTGAATGCCGGTGATAGCCTGACTTTCAACCTTGATGGTTCAGTCTCGCATATAGGCCTTTATGGCGGTCCTCAGTCTAAGATTGAGTAGTAGCGGGGTTTTCTTAAACAACGGTAGAAACAGAGACTAAGTTCTTTTGAAAAAGAAAACCGCCG
>QNAG01000176.1 GCA_003641415.1 Candidatus Zixiibacteriota bacterium
ATGGTTCTGCCCGTGGTACTTCAGGACAGGACATGTCTATCACGGCTACTACAGTTGCTAACGCGGCCGCTACCAAAACGCTGTCATTATCCACTGGTGCCTACGGAACTCTTCAAGCTGTTGTAGATGAAATAAATGTGGCGCTAACTGCTTCTTTCGGTCAGGTTGATGGTGCAAGTACTGACTCTGACCTTGTGGCTACACTTGTTGATACTGATAAAATTCAGATTGCAACTCGTGATGAAGGCTCAGCTTTCAGTATCAAGATGGGCACTATTGGCGCTGCCACAGGTAATGTAGAGCACTATCTTAATTTGGCCCAGGATACTATTGCTAACACCGGTACTGATGCCAAGATCAGCTTTGACAGTTATGTCAATACAATTACCCAGGTCAATTATGATACCACCCAGACGATTACAGTGGGCAATGCTGCTACTGGCTCTACTGATCGTGGAACAATTCAGTTGACTGTAGCTAAAGGTGTTGAAGGTATTAATCTCGGTGGTGCGTTACTCGATGTAACGGCTGCCCAGTTTGATGTCCGTCTCGATGGTGGTCCGGCGACCAATGTTGCTGCCGGCGCAAATTCTACTATCTATAATGCTGATCGTTCCGAATCGGTCATTGTTAATTATGATCTTGCGTCGATTGGCGGCACGGAAACAATTGCTAATACGGATCGTTCCCTGGTCTTCCAGATTGGTGGTAATGTAGGTCAAACAACTAAGATTGGTCTTCGAAGCATGGCCGCCACAGCATTGGGTAAGAGCTTGGCCGGCAATCTGTTCACATCGCTTGCTGCTATCGATGTTACTACGGTTCAGGGCGCCCAGGATTCACAGTCGATTATTGATGCTGCTATTAATGAAGTGTCAACAACTCGTGGTTCTCTGGGAAGTTTCCAGAAAAACACTCTGGATTCCAACCTGAGAAACCTTCGAATTGCAGCTCAGAACCTGACTGCTTCAGAATCTCAGATTCGTGATACTGACATGGCTGCTGAAATGTCGGAATTCACGAAAAACCAGATTCTGCTCCAGGCTGGTACAGCCATGCTGGCTCAAGCCAACCAGGTTCCGCAGATTATTCTGTCTCTGTTTGGATAAAAACAGAAATAGAGTAAGTAATAAACACCTTTGGGGGAGGTACTCACCTCCCCCAAAGAGATTGAGAATGTAAGCACAATTTTTATTGACGTGACATTGAAGTCAAGTATTACAGGAGTAAGTCATGCCCGGCGCTAATTCGATAGATGGCCTTAACTCCGGTTTTAATACCACTGAAATCGTTGATTCCATTATTACATACGAACGTCGTAACGCTGTTCTTCTTGAACAAGATCAAGCCAAAAAGACAAATATAATTACCGCCTATAAAGCCCTTCAAGCGAAGATTCTGGCTCTCAGCGCGGCGAGTTATCAATTGACTAAGCGCACAACATTCAATGCCGCTACCGCCTCGGTCTCCGACGAATCAATTCTGACCGCTACAACCTCCGGACGAGTAGCTACCGGTTCGTATCAGCTGCAGGTTCTCGATGTGGCTCGCAACCATCAGCTGGCCAGCCAGGGTATTTCTGATGACGACGCATCAGTCATGGGGACCGGAACCATTGAAATTCAGTTGGGAGATGGCTCACTATACAACTTTGATATTGACAGTAACAACAATTCTCTGGTAGGGATAAAGCAGACTATCAATGATGCTCACATGGGTGTAACTGCATCAATTATCAACGATGGATCGTCCTCTAATCCCTATCGATTGATGCTGACTGCCGATAAGACCGGTCTGAGCAAAAAGATTGAGGTTATATCCAATCTCACCGGTGGTCTTAATTTGAACTATACCTCGGCCCTGTTTGATAGCCCGGAGGTTTTGTCTTTTGATTCAGCTTCAGATACGACTATTACGCTCGATTCGATGGCTTCCTACAGCGGCAATGAGAATAAAATTTACACCTTCAGTGTTCTTGGTAGTGGAGCACAGACAATCGGGACCGATGTAATCACAATTGAGTGGTCCGATGGTACCAATTCTGGCCAGATAACAGTCACTCAGGCTGACGCGGAAGTCGAGTTGGTTGGTGATGGAGCTGATGGCCTTAAACTGAATTTCTCTACCGGTCAGCTATCAGCCGGTGACACCTTTCAGGTCGCTGCCTTTGCTCCTCTCATACAGGAAGCTTCGGACGCAAGAATATCCTTTGGCGCCGGTGGAGAAACTGGTTCACCAATTATTGTTACCTCAGATTCCAATATTTTCAATGATGTCATTGCTGGAGTAACACTGAACATAACAAAAGTAACTCAGCCCGGCGAGACAGTCACTGTTACTACTGATACAGATATCTCTGGGATTAAAACGTCGGTAGATGATTTTATCACTCGTTACAACGATGTAATGGATTTCATCAATGAACAGAATACCTATAAACAGGACTCCGGGGAATCTGGTGTTCTGTTTGGAGACTCCACTCTGTGGACTATGCGCTACTCAATGAATACTGCTATTGGTACGAAGATCGAGGGGATGGACTCAGAGTTTTCGCATCTCTACGCTCTTGGTATTCGCACTAATCTCGATGGCCATCTGGCAATTACTGACTACTCGAGATTTGAAGATGCCCTTCGCAACAACCTTGAGGATGTGGTTGAACTGTTTACTGATGGAGGGTCTTCCTCGGCTTCTGGCATCGAGTTTGTATCATCTACTACTGAAACAAAAATCGGCGAGGACTACGAAGTAGATATCACAGCAGCCGCAACTAAGGGAGTTCTTCAGGGGACAACCATTAATGATCCGTTTGATAATCCTCTGACAATAACCTCAGCCAATAATACTATCAAATTGAAGGTTAACGGACTTGAATCAGGCGAAATCAAGTTATCTTCGCGGACGTATTCATCGGCGGATGAACTGGTCAGAGAGATTCAAGGCAAGATTGATAATGATGAACGCATTGGCTCTCGCGGTGTGGTTGTGGAATGGGTGGACCAAGGCAGCAACGGTTATCTGACATTTACTAGTGATTCTTATGGTTCCCAATCAAAAATTGAGCGTGTTACTTCTATTTCCAACTCAGCTTATGGCAGTCTTGGTTTGACCGATGCTACCTCCACTGCTGGGACTGATGTGGCGGGCACAATCAACGGGGAAGAGGCCGAAGGAACAGGGCAGTTGCTGAAGGGAAAGGAAGATAACGAGACCACTGATGGTTTAGTGCTAAAGATTACCCTGGATCCATCGCAGGTGGGCGAGGCTGTCGAGGGAACGATCACAATAACCAAGGGAATCGCCGCTCGAATGCGCGACAAAGTAGCTAGCTACTCCAAATCCGGCGATGGTGCGCTTGATCGAAGAATCAAAGGCTATGAAACGCAAATTGAAACTATCACAAAACGAATAAAAGAAATTGACGAAAGGCTTGTTATTCGTCGTGAAATGCTATTCAAGCGTTTCTACGAAATGGAAAGGACACTCGGCGAACTCAACTCTACCGGTGATTTTCTTACATCACAATTGGCAAATCTTGACTCTAACTGGAAGTTTAATCAGAAATAGATTTATATGGCGGCTAAAAAAAAGATTGCAGGAGTAACTATGGACGGGAATCTGAAAACCTATCGGAACATCGAGACTGCCTCCAAGTCACAACTTGACCTTATTCTGCAAGTTTATGATGGGGCAATCAAAGCATACCGTCAGGCGGCAAATCACTTCGAAAAGGAAGAGTCTGAGAAAGGTAGCAACCAGCTTGATAGGGCTAAACGGTTTATTACTCATCTGTATACGACTTTGAATGAAAAAGAAGGTGGAGAGATTGCCTCTAACCTCGGGAAATTATATGCATATTTGATTAATCAGACTGATCTCATCCAGGCCACCAAAGATTTAACGGTCATTGACGATAATATCAATATACTAAATGAACTTCGCCAGGGTTGGCAGGGTTTGAAAGAAAAAGGTGTTGAGGTACAGCCCGAATCGCCCATACCCGTATCTAACCCCGGACGTTTTACAGGATCGGCATAAACAACATGGATTACCAGGCTCTGAAGAAATTAGAACGTGAGTTGGCCACTGTTCTCAAGGAGGAGTATTCCTTCTATCAGGCACTTTACATCACCCTTGACAAGCAGAGAGATCTTATTAAATTTGATAGTGATGCAAGCCTTCTGGACCTTTTTGCGGAGATAGAACGATGTCGGTTGCGGATCAAACGATCGGAAAATAAAATCGCAGAGATGAAGAAAGGAAATCCGCAGGGTTTTAGGATGGTGTCGGTTTTGCCGGATGTAAAGAAGATCATCAATAGCATTACGACTCTGATAAAGAAAAATAGGGATATTGTGACAGAGTGTGAAAGTTATCTCAAGGGACGCTCTGCGCGGATAAAGGAAGAACTGGTAGAATTGCGCAACAGTGAGAAAATTTTACAGTATATGAGCGATGGAGACCCCACTCCGCAATTTGTAAATAGTAAGGAATAACAAGGAAGGATATTGCCGATAATATCCAGTGATGAATTTCTAATCGACTACATAAAAGATTTATTAGAGAGATTAGCATGGAAATAGGACCCTTGCAAAATCATAAGCCTCAAGTATCATCGGTCCCGCCGAAGATTGAGAAGAGAGAAACTAAAACAGGGAATATGCAACCTGTTGACACCGTGGAATTGTCATCTAATGCGCGTGAGAAACTGGCTCAACTTGCTGATAGCGCACGTGCCCGGTATGGGTTGGGAGAGATGCAACGAGGTAATTGTTTAGAGAATGAAGGAAGTAGTTCTGAACTTAGAGTAGAAAAGATTAAGCTTGCTCGTGAGCGAATCAGCCAGAGTTTCTATAATCAAAAGCATATTATGCAGGAGATCGCTGACAAATTGACCGATGAAATAAGAAAACCTTTAGATGAGGACACTGAATAGAGTGGTGAACCTATGAGTACTGCAACGATTGACAACAAAGTCATCCAGGTTGTTTCAAACATTCGCAATCTGCCTACTCCACCAATAGTTTTTCACCAGATTCAGAAAGTGATTAATGATCCCAATTGCTCAGCTTCTCGGGTAGCTGCGATTTTGTCTGAGGACCCTGCCATGTCGGTGAAGGTTCTCAAACTTACTAACTCTGCATTCTATGGTTTTGCTCGTGAGATAGATTCTGTCAAGCAAGCTGTTGTGGTAGTTGGTATGGAAGCCATCAAAAATCTTGTCCTCTCGGCCAGTGTTATGGATATGTTCAAAGGGGATAGCATAGACCAGGATTTTCAGGAAAGATATTGGCGTCACTCTCTGGCAACAGCCTATTGTTGTCGAATTCTGGCTCAAAAGGTTAAATCTCGGGGAGTTATTGACTTGGACTCTGCTTTTTCAACCGGTTTGCTACATGATGTCGGGAAAATGGTTATTTCTTGTTTTCTTAAAAAAGAACAAGATTTGTTGACAGCCGCTAGATCTGTCGATAGTGCTGCCTCTGATTTTGAACTTGAAGATAGGGTTCTCGGTTTTAATCATGCCCAGCTTGGAGGAGTTCTTGTAGCTCAATGGAAACTTCCTCAAAAACTAAACGATGCCATCACTTTTCATCATTATCCTCTGCTTGCCGATAGTGATGACCCATTGGTGTTTTTGGTTTATTTAGCCAATTATTTATCGAAGAAGACATTTATTGATGAAGATGAAGTTTCTATGATTGGTACTGTCGACAAAAGCATTCTGGAGTATTTGCAGTTGACAGAGGACGATTTGGATGAGTTCAGCGAAATCCTTCGGGAGGAATATCTCAAAGCTGAAACCTTTATGCAGATGGCGGGTTTGAAATAATGATCTTTTTTATGATAGTTAATCCGCTATAGCTTTCCTTGCCTTTGATAACCTTAGAA
>QNAG01000177.1 GCA_003641415.1 Candidatus Zixiibacteriota bacterium
AGTGAAGGCGCTGAGAGCGAGTCATCGACAGAAAGTTCCGGATCCGCCATTTACAATCCAAACACTGGAGATTTCTCATGGGCTACAATTGGCGTAGGACAGGTACAACTGGCGCTAGATCTTCTGGAAGAATCCGGTAACAGCAGATTGGTTTCTGACCCTCATATAACGACCATTGAGAACCACGAGGCTGTTATTAAAATTGAAACCGTTGTTCCAATCGCCACTGTCAGCCGTTTCACTGAAGGAGCCGCAACCTCTGATATTGTTACGTTTCAGGACGAAGAGATAGGAATCACGCTTACCGTACTACCCAGAATAAACGAAAATGGCCGCATCACACTTGAAGTTATGCCTAAAGTCGAGGATATAATCGGCTATGCTGGTCCTGCTGATAGTCGTAAACCGATAACAACATCACGTTCCATCAAAACAACTATCACTGTCAATAATGATGAGACCGCCGTTCTGGGTGGACTGGTTAAAGAAGACGAGATCGAAAAGGTTCATAGAGTTCCATTATTGGGACGAATCCCTATTCTTGGTAAAATCCTATTCTCACATACTACAAAAGAGAAGAGTGCTACTGATTTGATTATTATGATAACCCCCCATATTCAGTAGCTATCTCTATCGTTTCAGACGCCACTTAGTGGACCGACTAAGCGCCAATTGGATTGTAAAGGCAATCAAAACAAAATCAAAAATGAGAGATTCCCATGCCGCTTCGCTGGATTCCTGTGCCGCTTTGAAACATCCGCAGTCAATATCGATTCCACGAAAAATAGCAGTCGAAAGAGCAATAATAAATATAATTGTCATACCGTTTACAGCCACTACCGCTCCTTTATAAAGCACACCCACAATAAGACAAACCCCAGATATCAACTCCACCCATGGTAAAATTATTGCCATCAGGTTAATGATATCTCCGGGAACCATATGGTAATACCAGATTGACTTCGAAAAAGAACACGGATCGATAATTTTATAGATTGATGCCCAAATAAAAATAATTCCCACTGCTAACCGGGAAAGCATAGTGAGATAATCATTATCGATTATTTTTTGCAATTCTTTCTCCGTTCGATATTCAACCCAAACCTTTCCCACTCACGGGATCCGCCAAAGAAGATGGCTAAGTTAGTATATCCTATAGCCATAAGATTGCGTGCCAAGTGCAGAGAAAGGTCGCATTCCTCTCCTGAACAAAAGGAGATCAGAAGCTTATCTCTGGCGCAACCTCCTAAGGCAGAATCTATGTAATTCTCAAGATTCTCCTCCGGAAGATTGTCAAAAGGGATATTGATTGATCCTGGAATAGTACCGCACTCGAATTCTTCTGGCTCTCGACAATCAATAAAAATAGCCTCACCACTGTTGAACTCCAGCTCAGCCAGATCAAGCGCAATAAATGGCGGATCCCCGGCTTCAGCGTTAGGGGGTACGATCACTTCATTCCCGCTCGACAAAGGTCTGTACTTGCCGAAACATACGATTCTATTGGGAGAAATTAGATTAATTCCCAATCCTAACCCTGTGGAGATAACTAAGATTATTGCAAGTTGTCTAATAGCCATATATTCCAATATCGTCTTTTTTAAACTGCTTTATTATACAATAATATTCCATCTGAGATTGATAAAGCCCCCATCATTTTCTGAATAAAAATTCAAGTCCATCAGGCAAGAATGAACAATTCCCCCTTATGCATGTCAAGGCAAATGTCCTGATTTGTGACAGCAGCTTGACTGACACACTTAGATAAAAACAGGATCCACACTAACAAATGTGGATCCTGTAAGGTTCGGTAGCTCGACACCAGATTTCTTCAGGGAGGAACGTATCCGGGATATCTCTCCCAGTTACTGTCTTTGCTGGTATCCCTGACTAATATGCTGTGATATCAGCAAGTAACGCCCTCTGAGAATTTTCCCAACCACCATAGTGAACTTGGACGGTTGAAGCATTTGCAAACTATAAGGATGCCAACAATCTTTCTCACCCAGAGATGCGAATTTCCTCTCGATTTTCCTCTTTGGCATAACACGACTCCCTATATCTATCGGCCCCCCTCAACCGCAAGGTTAACGGAACATAGCAATATATTGGCGGTGTGAGGTAAAATAGGGATTTTCCGTTTGAGAGATATCACCTCCTTACGATCATACACTAACTGGACTTAAACTACCTTTTCATTCACAAAAAGGTGCTAACTGACGCTCAGGCTTTAATACCCCTCTCATTAATAAGTCTCTTGACATACACCTATGTTATGAGATATTTATATAACTTCTTAATAGCACGATGTTTATAAATATGGACAACTTGCTGAGTGATACCGAGTTTTTTTGCGATATCTCGCTCGGTTCGTCCTTTCAAGTAATGCCGGATAACCTGCTTCTGACGCATTGAGAGTGAATGGCCGATGTGCCATTTAAGTCTATGCCGGTACCTATCAAGATTGGCTTTGGAAGGTTTCTTTTTCTCTGTATGATATAGCGACTGTTCGTTTGCGAATGACTCCAGAATCAGTTTGTCTACCATAATCTCGGCAAACTCGTATTCTTGCGTCCCCATTATTGTTCTTCCCTTAATAGTCCAGCTTGTTAGAGGTCCGTATCTTATTTAGTTCGTCAATGGAGATTTGGAAATCTCTTGCTGTTTCCTCTTTAATTTCATTAATCGCAACCCGCTTTTCATAAACAGACAGATCAGATGGCAATTCCTTGAAACGTTTCTTGTAAGCAGATAGAATCTGCTCGTGTCGGGACTGTTTTTGGGTTTTACTATCAGTGCTTGTTGAAATAGTTTTGCTGGTTGCTTGGTTTGAGCCTTTCAGCTCCTTCTGCAAACCTGACAGCTCAATATTTAGTGAGTCTATTCGCTCTACAAGGGAATCGGTTTCCCTCTGATGGGTCTGGGTCTTAAACAGCAGCGATTCTGCAAACGTAACCTCTTGCTGCCCTAAAGAATATCGAAGCGAGTCTATTTCTCCAAGTGATTGATTGAGACTTTTACTGCCTTCATATAAGCCTTGGTTAAAAGCGTTCTGTGATTGGTCGTTTTGCCTTTCGGTCTTGAGATATGCTATCCCAACGAGGACAATCAACAACACCAAAGCCAGAAGAATTTTTTTAAACAACAACAACAACTCCTCTTTTATGAAACAATATCCGAGCTTCAACAAAGTGTCAAGTTTGAACATCGCGCCACTATCAAACTCAGCGAAGTTTTGCTGTAGGGTGAATGAAATTCTTATCCTTAAGGGATTCTGGGGATTCTTTTGGAACCACCGTAACCTATAATTATTCAATGTCTTACAGGAGAAAACGCACAAAAATCAAATATGGTGACCCCAACGGGAGTCGAACCCGTGTTTGCGCCGTGAAAGGGCGCCGTCCTAGACCACTAGACGATGGGGTCACAATATCTTAACGTGGCGGCTTTCATTATACCTTTTTTCGGTATTCTGTCAAGCAGATAAAGTAACGAGGACATTTCTTTACCCCATCCAACACAAGATAAATACTTTGGCCGATTTTCTGCTTTGGCAAGGATAACTATCAGATCAGCCCAACTGTATATCAGAACACTTCCGCGCTGAAGCGGTATATCTCGACGTTATCCTTTTTGTAGCTGTTCATTGGCAGACCCGCTTTCAGGCAGGTTTGCTGAAGGAACTCGGTTACGCCCCAGCCGTGTTCGGAGGCTACTTGCGGCAGAAGCAACCCGGAGTGCAGATCAAGCTTTATCAGGAGTCCATCCCGTCCGACCTCGATCTCACCAAAATCATGCACTCTCTCAAGAGGCGAAAGAACAGATATCTCTATTTCCAAATCCTCAAACTCAACCTTTGTCAATTCAGGGAATCGGGGATCATCAAAAGCCGCCGCTACCGCCATTTCAGCAATCGTTTTGTATAATGGATGAACCGCTCGTATCTGGCCAATACACCCACGCAAGTTACCGTGGAGGGTGATAGTAACAAAAGCGCCCTTAATTTCCTGCAGAGATCCGTGGGGAGTTGGTTCGTACGATCTGCCAGAAAGGCGAGCGGCAATAGCATCCCTGGCAATCTGAAGAAGGTATTCTTTGTCGTCATCGTAGAGTTCGTTTCTCTTTCTCCTGGCAGGCATAGCGCCCAAGGTAGGCGATATTGATCTTGCCTTTTTCCCGCTTACCATTGCGGCTGATAGATAACCTACCACATTATCAAAATCGCCTGTTGTCTCGCCAGAGGTTGTGTAATGTAGAAATTGCATCGTACCTGCGCCAAGACGCCTTGCTGCGATCATAGCGGCTGCTATTGGACCACCACCACAAGCTTCCCCCTTGCCGGATTCAAGAGTATGTATCAGCAACTGGGGATCATATTTCTCAATAGCTTCCCGCACTGCTCCGTCCATACGATTGGCGACTTTCTCAGGGTGTTGGTGGGAAAGATCACTGGAGGCTACTATCAATGAATTGGTCCCTTTGAGTGTGGAAGCCAACGTTTCGCCAAGAGCGTGGATGTTGTCTTCTTCCTGTTCCCCCATCACAATCGCTACAAGTTTGAACTGTCCCAACACGACCTGAAGAAATGGTAACTGGACTTCCAGAGCGTGCTCGCCGCGAGTGCTGCCGCTGGCATGACCCTGGTTGGAAAGATAAACTGAAGGGTTGATATCAGCGATGCGTTTCGACAGCTCGTAATCGGTGGCTATTTCACCTAGAGGGGTTCGATAACCGCCACCATCGTACACCGAAGAACCGCGGAAGAATACATAATGCGATGGCGAAATTATTACAACCGTATCATACTGTTCCCCTTCAAGCAGTTTGTAAGCATGAGCGGCGGTTTTGCCGGAGTAGATATACCCGGCGTGGGGGACAATCAATGCCAGAGGATGCCCTTTGACCGGAGCCTTCTGAACCTCGGAAAACATCGTAGCGATGGTCTTGGCCAGCTCGCCAGGGGGTTTGGGGTAGAACTGTCCAGCCCAGGCAGGAGGTCTAATATCAAATCTATTATCACTCATATCTCTATCTTTGTCCTTTGGTTATGCTCGAACACTTCTATGCTCATAGTACGACAGGGGAGAGCAAAAGTCAAATGGGGAGTGAGGTCATGGGGGGTGAGGTCACTTCCTCCGGAACTTTGTTCTTACATCAAGTACGAGAAACGCTACTACTTCGTGGGCGGCAGACGCCCTCGTTGTTCTCGAGCTTCGCAATCACTTCCCCCTCCTACATCCTTTCCACGCAGCCGGCGATGAGTTCGCGGAGTTTGGGCTCCGCCTTTGTGGCGTTGCCGATGACGTCATCCAGCGAGCAGGGTTTCATTGCATCCGGTAAACCCATATCGGTAATGATCGAGAAACCAAGCACCTTGTTATGCTGGTGGTGCGCCGTGATTGCCTCCGGCACGGTTGACATCCCCACCGCATCCGCTCCAAATCCGCGTAACATCCGATACTCGGCGGCTGTCTCAAGGCATGGTCCGGTCAGGCCGACATAGACACCTTCCTGTAAACGAAGGTTCTGCTCCAGCGCGACATCTTTGGCGAGCTGCTGGTAACCGCGATTGTAGACCTCGAACATATCCGGGAAACGGTCGCCCCAATTGTCATCGTTGGGACCGATCAGCGGGTTGCCGGGGAAGAAATTGATATGGTCCTTGATGAGCATAATATCCCCCGCCTTGAAATTGGGGTTCATGCCCCCGCAGGCGTTGGAGAGGATAAGCGTTTCGATGCCCAATTTCTTGAGCGTCCGAACCGGAAAGGCTATCTGTTGGAAGCTGTAGCCCTCGTAAAAATGAAAACGTCCCTGCATGCAGACAACAGGTTGACCGCGCAACTTCCCGAAAAGCAGCCGTCCA
>QNAG01000178.1 GCA_003641415.1 Candidatus Zixiibacteriota bacterium
ATGAACCGGTCAAGCGTCTTCCAGAGGGGGAGCTTGAAGCTTCATACGCTACCTACGACTGGGACGTACCGAAGTACAAGAAACCAGAGGACCTCAAACTTAAATTGACCGCGCGAAGTGAAAGTTGGGCAAGCGTGTTTGCTGATGGAGACACAGCCATATTCCGTAACCTGGTACCGGGAAGAACTTACGAAGCGACAGCGAAATATCGGTTAACTCTGTCAGTGGCTGTACCTCGCATGGTGGATATTGAACTTAACGGTAAAATTATCAATCCGGTCTCACCAACAACCGGCCGGATATCGCGAGTCAGAATCAACCAGGTGAATGTTGATTCCTTTTTGAATCCACCGCTGGTAGAATTGCAGGAGAAAGTCACAGTGCCGCCCACTGCAGAAAAACACATATTACCAATCCTGCCCCTACCAGAACCTGACATTCAAGCGGACACTGCCACTGTAATAAAGGATAGTTCCGATGAGCGTTAAGAACCTCATCGCCAGAGCGAAAGTAAACCGCCTTAAACAAAAAATGCAGATGGTCACATTTGATTTTCCCGCCTCTCTGCAAAAGCCAAAAAGTGTCCTGGTTTGCCTTCCCGGAGAATTGCGAGAACTAACCCTGGTGAAACAATTTCTGCCAAGAATAACAGAAGTGTTTAAGCCAGCCCCAATCACTCTTTTGGCGATGCCGGGACTGATGATAACCGATATTTTCCCGCGCAAAGGATTCTCTATTTTAACTCCCACAACGGATCAAATAACATGGTCGGGGGTTGCCAAAAAAAGCTACTTGCAAATGCTCGCTAAAGAGAAATTCGATCTCATTCTTGACCTGAACTTTAACCCGTCATGGTTTACATCAAGCATCCTCCTAAATTTTCCACAAGCAGTAAGAGTCGGACGCGGTAATCATCTCGGCAAACCATATTACAACCTGGAAATAAAGACAAAATACCTCCGTGACGAACGTAACATTTATCGTTCTTTGCTGGAGACACTTCAATTGTTGAAAGAAAGCCACTCAACCGAAAAACAGCATCGCTAATTTCCTGGAGGAAAATTGTATCTAAAACGACTGGACATTATAGGATTTAAATCCTTCGCCAATAAAACTGCTATTCAATTCTCGCAGGGGATCACCGCTGTGGTGGGTCCTAACGGTTGCGGTAAAACAAACATTCTCGACGCACTGCGCTGGGTTCTGGGAGAACAGCGAACTTCGCTGCTCCGCGGAAACAAAATGGAGGAAATCATTTTTAATGGTACCAGCGAAGTAAAACCTCTGGGAATGAGCGAAGTAACACTGACGCTGGTAAACAACCGCGGTATCCTCCCCACCGAGTACGGTGAGGTTCAGGTAACCCGGCGGTTATTCCGCAGCGGCGAATCAGAATACCTCCTCAATAAGGTTCCGTGCCGTCTCAAAGATATTATAGAGCTCTTTTACGATACCGGCGTTGGGGCGCGATCATACTCTGTTATTCAACAGGATATGATTGATGCCGTAATCTCAGACAAAGCCGAAGAAAGGCGTTTTCTATTTGAGGAAGCGGCTGGTATTACCAAGTACAAGCAGCGTAAAAAAGCTGCTCTGCGTAAACTGGAAGCAACCGAGGCTGATTTCCTTCGACTCGGAGACATCTATTCCGAGGTCCAAACCCAGGTCCGCTCGCTGAAACGTCAATTCAAGAAAGCTGAAAGGTACCAGCAGGCAGCCGACGAAATCAAAAACTGGGAGTTGTACCTTAGTTCTCGACGTATGACTAACATTCAAAAAGATAAACGTGAGATTGGAGTACGTCTGAAGACCGTGACCGATGCGGTGATTGAAGTCGAAACCTCTATCGAAAAAAAATCAGCTCAGCTCGAAGTTGAACGCGGGCAACAAACCGACATGGACCAAAAGTTGGCCAGTGTCAGCAGTGACGCCTTTGATATTTCCGAACAAGCTCATACCCTGGAAAACAAAATTGTAGTTCTCAGCGAAAAACGATCCAACGCCCGCACACTCTGCGAACGTAACGAAGCAGACATTCACGGTTTTCAGGAACGCACCCGCATTCTTAGTGAGCAGACGCTCGAAGCTGAGGATACACTGAAAACGCAACAGGACGAGCTCTCCTCTTTGGAAGTTAAACTGCAGGAAGCACAGCGAGTACAGGGTGAAGCCGACCGACGCTTGCTCGAGGCGAGAACTACAAAAGAATCCGAAAATCACGAATTGCTTGAACTGGAAGGAAAGTTATCCTCGGAGAAAGCCGAGGATGACAACCTACGCGAACAAGAATTGGAGCTAACGGCGCTGGTAGAAAATCTGAATCGTCAATACGATCAGGTTAAAAATGAAAGCGCCCCGCTGTCTGGTAGCATTGATGAAAAGCAACTCCAAAGGGACTCACTCAAAAAGGACAAAGCCTCCTCCGAGAAAACACTCGCTGACTTGACCGACAACATGAATGATATGGTCGAACAGAGCGAAGAGGCTACGGTTGAAATATCCAATCTGACAGCATCAATTGAGGCTTGCCAGGCGCGCAAGAGTCTCCTTGAGGAGATGATTCTTCAATATGAAGGTTACGAATCCGGCGTGATCGCAACCATGGAAATAAGGGAGCTTTGGCCAGGCATTGCGGGGACAGTGGCGGATAAATTTGTCCCTTCAGATGGCATGGAGGCCGCTGCTGAAGCCGCCCTGGGTGAAATTGCCGGTTACATTATCTGCGACAACAGGACAACCGCTGAAGATATCATTCGCTATCTCAAGGACGAGAAAAAGGGGAAGATCGGCCTCCTGGTGCCAACCAGCGGAATACTCAATCCGGTAGAGCGACGTCCGGAAATTGATCTGCCGGAGTTCGTCGGATGGCTCGATAGTTTCATTACAACCGACGAGAACCTGCGCCCTCTAATGGGAGCAGTCCTCTCACGAACAGCAGTGTTTCAGGCTGGCTCTGATCCAACTCCTCTTCTGGAACGTCTCCCATACGGTTTCTCGGCTGTTTCCACCGATGGTGTTCTCTACAATAGAAACGCCATTACAGGTGGCTCGGATGACAAGTTCCCGCTCTTCCGTCGCCGTGAAAAGATAGCCGAGCAGGAAACAGCATTAACCGAACTAACCGCAAAAAATACGGCTGCCCGGGAACGGAAAAATTGCTTGGTTGCCGATATTGCCGCTGCGCGCGCCAGATCAGGTCAACTGACAGAAGAAATCAAATCACTCGATGAACAATTGCAGTCGCTTGAACGAGAGATCGGCGACCTGGAATATCAATATCGGACAGCTCAAACCGAAATGAGTCGTCTTGTCCGGGAACGCCAGACTGCGACCGACAAACGGGAGCACATTCGTAATCGACAACTCAACCTCGAACTGGACTACACCAAACTATCCGATAAGAAAAAACTCCTGGTCTCAACCATGTCTGAGGGTGGAGAACGTCTGGCCGTATTTGAAAATGCGGCCTCTTCATCTTTGGAACAGGTGTCTCGGCTTCAGATAGGTGTGGTTGAAGCTCGCAGCCGAATAGAACAAACACAAAGCAAACTGTCCCATATCCGCCAACTTCGTGATGAAATTGGTCGTACCATTGATACAAAGAAAGACGAAATACGGCGTGCTCGATCAGAGATTGATTCCTCCACTGACACGATAGCAGTGCTTGAAAAACAACTCAAGGAAACCTTTGAAAAGCGTTCACGAGTCGAGTCTCTTCAGAACGAATTGCAGGGTAACCGCGCTGAGGTACTTGAGCAACTTTCGACAAGCGAAGGAGAGCTTAAAAAGCTCCGACTTGACCGCGAAACGCTCAACGATGAAAAGCACCAGTTGGAAATGCGCCTTACCACTTTTGAATCGGAACTCAGCGCTTTGTTGGATCGAATAAGTCAGGATTACGAACTCGACCTGAACGAGGTCGAGGCTCCCTGCCCCGATGAATCGCTGAGTGAAGCTGAAGCAAGAGAATTTCTTATCTCAAAGAAGGAACAATTAAAAAATTATGGTATGGTGAATCTACTGGCGCTCGATGAATACAAGGGTGCCGCCGATCGAGAAAAATTCCTCGGGGAGCAGATCGCCGATCTTGAAAACGCTCGCAAAGATCTCACCAAGACCATATCCAAGATCAATCAGACAGCCCGCCAAATGTTCAATGAAACGTTTGAAAAAGTCCAGGCGAATTTCAAGAAATTGTTCACGGAATTATTCAGTGGCGGCGAAGCCAGCATCAAATTGGTAGATTCCGACAACCCGCTGGAGTCAGATATCGAGATAATCGCTCGTCCGCGCGGCAAGAAATTACTATCCATCACCATGATGTCTGGTGGCGAACGAGCCTTAACGGCCATATCCCTCCTCTTCTCTCTATACTTGGTCAAGCCATCGCCTTTTTGCATCCTTGATGAAATCGATGCCCCTCTTGACGATGCCAATTGCCGACGGTTCCTGAAAATCCTCGATAAGTTCTCAGACTATACCCAGTTCGTGGCTATCACTCACAACAAAATCACGATGGAAGCCGCCAACAATCTCTATGGGGTCACGATGGAACAACCGGGGATCTCACAGTTGGTAGCAGTCAGGTTCACCGAGGAAGATGAGAGCGACGAAATAGTTAAGATCGTTCATGATGAGGATACTGACGCAATAGCCAACAATACAGTAGCTACCGAGCCGACCATGGAAACTCTTGACGATCTACCTCAAGCTGTTCGAGAACGAATCGAAGAATCCATCCCCTCAACTGTCGATCCGGATAAAGGGCAGTAGGCAAACGGATACAATTATGTTCAGCTCCTTTGATAAACTTAAAAAATCCCTCGGCAAGACCAAGGATCGCCTGATTGGGCAGATATCCCAGGTCGTCCGGCGGCGAAAAATCGACGATGACCTCCTTGACGAAATTGAAGAAATCCTGATCGAAGCTGATGTTGGCGTGGCTGCTACTATGCGCCTGATCAAGAGCGTGAAACTGAAGGCTAAAGAGCGCAAACTAACCGACGGTGAAGATGTTCTGACTCTTCTTAAGGAAGAAATTACTGTTATCCTTGCCCGTAAAGGGTCGCCGTTGTTTAACGAAAACGATCCCAAACCTGTGGTGTGGCTCATAGTCGGAGTCAATGGAGTAGGCAAAACCACAACAATAGGGAAACTCGCGACAAAGTTCTCGCAAGATGGCAAGAAAGTGATAATTGCTGCGTGTGATACTTTTCGAGCAGCCGCCATTGACCAGATAACAATCTGGGCCGAGCGCAGCAAGGTTGATATTATCAAGTCCCAGGACGGCGCCGATCCGGCTTCGGTAGCTTTTGATGCCGCCAAAGCGGCTGTCGCGCGTTCGGCTGATCTACTGTTAGTTGACACGGCTGGACGGCTGCATACTAAGGCGAATCTCATGGAAGAGCTCAAGAAAATCAAGAGAGTGGTGAATAAAGCCATCCCCAACGCTCACATATACAGCAAGCTGATTATCGATGGCTCCACCGGTCAGAATGCTATTAACCAGGTTAAAATTTTTACCGAAGCTGTTGGATGTGATGGAATCATCGTCACCAAGCTGGACGGAACCGCCAAAGGGGGCGTGATGATAGCTGTGGCGGAAGAGCTGGGAGTGCCGGTAGACTTTATCGGGTTGGGCGAAACCATTGACGATCTACAGCGATTTGATCCGACTCAGTTTGCGGAGGCTTTGTGTGCTGATGGTTGAGTTTACAGTACCAACATCAGAGCGGGAACAGATGCTCGATATCACCTCCCTGGTGCGAGAAGCGGTCAACAAAAGCGGTGTCTCCGACGGTGTTGCTTTCTGCCATGTTCCCCATACCACAGCAGCAATAACAATCAATGAAAACG
>QNAG01000179.1 GCA_003641415.1 Candidatus Zixiibacteriota bacterium
CGGCGGACACAAGGCCCGCCGCTATGCGAAGGTAGAGGAAACCAATCTTGTCCCTCCACAGCGATGAGAGATTCAACCATTGCAAAGAAACAGATTAAGACGGCCACTTCTCATTGTGAGAGGTGGCCGTTTCTATTTAGTATTCACTCAGAAAATGCGGTTGAGTGATTCATGTTCGGCATACAGCCGTGATAGTATAAAATAGTCTTTCCTCACACCCCCAATTTTTTCAGCGTCGCAGGAATGTCATTGAAGGTCTTGCAAGCATGGGCGCCATGATCAGCCAGCATCTCCAGCTTCTCTTTCGCCGTACCCATTATGCCCTCAACAATAGCACCAGCATGACCCATCCGTTTGCCCGGAGGAGCAAAAATACCACCAATCATAGCCAGCACCGGTGTTTTCATATCAGGGATCACCTCGCAGGCTTTCTCCTCGTAGATACCACCAATCTCGCCAGTCATCACGATTGCCTTCGTCTCCGGGTCATCCTCGAACTTGAGAAGAATCTCATCAAAGGTTGACCCTAACACTGGATCGCCACCCAACCCGACACACGTTGTCTCGCCATAACCAGAACGAGTGAGCGTATCAGCTATATAGTAGGTGATTGACCCCGAACGGGAGACGGTTCCAACTCGGCCGGCTTTGAAAGCGATGTCCGGCATGATGCCAAGGTTGGCTTGGCCGGGGGAGATAATTCCTGCCGTGTTGCCGCCGATTACGGTTGTACCGTGTTCCACTGCCTCATAGCGGACTTGGAGCATATCGTGAATCGGAATGTGTTCCGGGATAATAACAAGAAACTTGATTCCTGCCCGAATGGCTTCGATCGCAGCTTCCTTGACAAATCTCGCCGGCAGGAAGATAGCCGACACATCAGCTCCAGTATTCTCAATACACTCCACAACAGTGTCGAAAACGGATCGGTCGCAAACTGTCTGGTTTCCCTTACCGGGTGTAACCCCTCCAACGATGTTAGTGCCGTATTCGATCATCCGTTCCGTGTGGAACTTTCCCGCCCCACCGGTTATTCCCTGCACCATGACCTTGCTGTCTTTGGTTACCAGGATAGCCATCACTTACCCCCTTTCGCCTGTTGAGCCAGTTCAACGGCACGTTTGGAAATCTCCTCAATGGGAGTCTCAATACCATGTGCTTCGACTAATTTGAACAACTCGGGGTTTTCTTCCTTAGCCTCGGTAAACATTCGCACTCCCTCTTGCCACATGTTACCGGTCATGCGCATGACCATAGGTTTGGAAAGACCATGATCCTTAAGGAACATGATAACTCCCTTTGCGAAATCGTCACAGCGACTGATACCACCGAAACGCGCTCCGAAAATTACCTCGACTTTCGGGTTTTCGTCGAGCAGCACCAGCATTTTGGCGATCCGTTCCGGGCTGGGTCCGCCACCGGAGTCCATGAAATTAGCTGGCTTGCCGCCGTAGTAATGAATAAAATCATTGCCCATAATACCGAAACCGGCACCGCCGGGAAACATACCGATATTGCCATCGAGGTCAAGGTAAGGGATACCCCACTCGGTAGCTTGCTGTTCGCGAGGAGTCATCTCTCCTTCTTCGTGGCGCATTTCGATCCCCATCTCCTTGAGGTCGGAATGGCGGAAAACAGCGTCATCATCGAGTGATACACGGGCATCAGCGGCAATCAACTGGTTGTCTGATGTTAATACCAACGGGTTGATCTCGACCAGTTTGGCGTCGTACTTCCGAAACATGTTGTACAAATTAACAATGATCGGGGCTGCGTTCTTGAGCAAATCACCGGGGATGCCTATTTTCTTGGCAATTTCTATAGCATCGAAACTAAACATATCCTGATCAACCCGCAGTTGTTTTTTGATGATCTTCTCCGGGTGTTTAGCGGCGGTCTCCTCGATATCTACACCACCTTCTCCAGATGCGATTACCACCAGAGTGTAATTGGCGCGATCAAGAGTAACACCTATATAATATTCCTGTTTGATATCCAGCTTTGGTTCGATAAGCACGCGCTCAACTGGGAAGCCTTTGATCTTAAGTTTGAACAGTTCCTCAGCAACTGTGCGGGCTTCATTGGCTCCATCAGCCAGCTTGATACCACCGGCTTTGCCACGGCCACCGGTAAGCACTTGGCTTTTGACTGCTACTGATCCCCCAAGATCAGTTACGGCAGCAAAAACCTCATCCGGCGTGGAAGCCAGACGACTATCCGGAACCGGAATTTTGAATTTCTTGAAGAGCTGTTTACCTTCAAATTCGTATAGTCTCATACATCCATTCCTCTCTTAAACAGGCGCTTTGACGCCAGTCATTCCAAGTTAGGCCAATTTAGGTTTTAGGCTGTTTTTGTCAACAGGAATCGGGGGACTATCTGGTGCTGGTTGTATCCTCCGGCTCCGGTTCAATTCTGAGTCGGAATTTTATCCCACCATTATGGTAATCAATACGTCGGCGTGGGTGGTTCTCTCGCGCCGGATCGATACACTGGTTGGGTGCGCCAGTTCGTGTGGGAAAGAGTCGTGAACCTTGTTTTGGCTTTTGTCCAAAGTAATCAAAAACCTGCCTTGAGATAAGGAGGATATTACCGGTTTGGCCGGAGATTGTGTTGTCGGTGCAATCTTCCCAGAAGAAGAAAACAGGTACGGTTGTGTCAGGTTGCTCGAGGATATGTTCGTTGGACACTACCAGTTTTAGAAGTGAAGCCTCACGATCAAAACCAAAACAAAGTGGTCGGACAGTATCCGACACCATTTCCGCCAGCGCTACGGTTTGCCACAATATTGGCGGGTAGTCCTCACGGTTGGCTGTGTTGATCTGGCGGGCGGTGAAGTATTCCCAGCGGCAGGAATCGTAAATCTCCCCCGGCAGGATTTCGACAATGTCCACCATCGGATTGTCGATTCCAAACTTAAAATCAAACCCGGCCACAGGCGCGCCGGTCGATTTAAGCATCACCAGTAGGGTATCATTAAGTCTCGAGTCTTCAACTGTCAGCCGTTCGATTGTGATCACTACTCCCTGTTCTTCGGAGAGACTATCCGATGTTGTGTGCAGAGCGCTGTCGATTAAATCAATTTCATCCGCAAACGAGAGCTGAACCAAACAGAGCAAAAGAAAAACAACGATCTTTTTCATCGGGGATTGACCTGCATTACCGCACCAGAAGCATCTTTCGGGAAGAGATGTAATCACCAGCCGATAAACGATACAGATATATTCCACTGGCGACATCGCCGCCTTTACTATTCTTACCATTCCAGGTAACAGTGTGAGTGCCTGCCTTTATCCTCCCATTAACCAGAGAAGCGACTTGTTGCCCCATCACATTGAGCACATCAAGTTGAACATCTTCAGATCTAGGCAAACTGAAACTAATCTCGGTTGTTGGGTTAAACGGATTGGGATAATTCTGGTAAAGAATAATGGAACGGGGTAATTGCACTTGCTGGTCTTCGTAGCCAGTCGATGCCTTAAAAATAATTATTGTCGATTGAAATGAAATATCTCTGGCCAGTACCGCAACAGCAGAGGAAATGCTTTCGATACAGTCCTCGTTAGGACCTGTCAGTGATGGAAGCTGGATCGTATCATCAGTAATGTCAACTCCCTCAGCATTCAGCACCTGTGCAGCTATATGAAAGGTATTACTGTTATCAGCCCGGAAACTGTTGTCGGCACATTCGAGCCAGGCAAAGTCAACGGCTGTTTCACCAATCGAAATATCCACGTCACCCTTAACTAGGAATTGTACTGCAAAGAGCGGATCCTCCAATACGAGACAATTCTCGCTCGAGAGGGAATCATCTATTATTTCGGCTCCTATCCACAGAAGTCCGGTGGGGAACCCCACGTGATCGAGAAATTCGTTTTCGAAAGAAAACTGCCACCCACGAGAAGTGATCAGTTGTGGAGAATGGGCATCCCACAGATTGAGCACAGCACTGTCGTAGCCGACTCGTAGTTCGAACCCGTTAAAAAGGAGCGAGTCACTCTGGTTGGTGGAAGACAGATGAAAGAACACAGTTGCAATATCCCCGGCCCCGACCGGTTCCTGACTGTGCATAGCAACAGTGTATTGAGCTGCCAAAACACTGCTTCCAAAATTTATGAAAAGTACCACAAGCAAAGTTGCTATAACGAGCGACACAACTGAGACATTTCCCCCAACCTGATTTATAAAAGATGTTTTTGTATTAGACATACTTAAAGATACCAACACGTCGACAGCAAGTCAAGAGAACCACCAGCAGGAACCAATTTTTAGCTAAGCTTAAAGAAAAGAGCCGATTCAAACCATACTCCCCACAACGAAGAATATGGTTCTTACAAAGCTGGTGTTCTATTTATGAAAGTCGGAAAAATATACAATAGCGAAAGCGACAATCACAAAGGCAATAAAGATCAAAGCAAGAAATAGCTTGTTCCCGCCCGATTCCGCAGACTTTTCAACATCATCGGTTGGTGTAAATTCCTCTTCTGCTTGGGCAATTTTTTCTACCCACTCATCCTCGGCTGCCAGTTCTTCAGTGGTTTCAGCCGGAAGAGTGAAGACATCAACTTCAGGTAAATCACCAGCGGGGGCTTCTTCGATTTGAAAAGCAATGACAGTTACGTTATCCGATCCGCCGCGATCATTGGCCATCTGTACCAGATTGTCGGCCATAGTTTTCAGGTCTGACCGCGCCTTGTTGGCAACATCGAATATCTCATCATCGTCAGCAAACCCGCATAGTCCATCGGAACACATCACGTAGATGTCGCCGGCACGAACCCTGATTAATCGGTAGTCAACTTCAACCGTGTCCCGTACACCAAGAGCTCGCGTGATTACATTCTTGCCCACAACCGACTCAGCTTCTTCACGAGAAAGGTTTTGGCTTTCCTGAACTTCGTGTATCCAGGAATGGTCAGCCGTTAATGGGACAAGCGCTCTCTGATCGAGCCGATAAGCGCGGCTGTCACCAACATGAGCAACCGACATCATGTCTCCGTACAGGGCAACGGCGACTATCGTTGTCCCCATCCCGGACAGAGTAGTATCAACGAGAGCTTTGTTGTAGATATTCCGATTAGCCAAACGTATGGAGCGCAGCAGGAGGTCACCAGAAGGAGGCAATGTTCGTCCAATTTGCAGACGTTTATCGTGAAGCAATTCCTGCTGAAAGCTGGTATGTAGTATTTGAAGAGTCAGTGAAGCTGTCATCGAAGCCACCTCCCCGGCCTGATGACCACCCATACCGTCGCAGACGGCAAAGACATGATTAGTCTTATCAAGATGCAGGTAATCTTCATTACCAGAGCGAACCAACCCCACATCTGTTTTACCTTCAATATTGTAGCGTAATGGCACAGCAATCCCTTCTTATAGCGTAACCAGTGGCATTAAGAAACTATATCAGAGGGGTCTGACGTGTAAAACCACCTTTCAAGCTCATTATAAAAAAGGGAGTTATCCAATATAAAACAACAAAAAAACCCCGACCTAAACCGGGGTTTTCTTTTTTCATGGGGAGTATCGCTACTTGGTCAGAACCATCTTACGAGTCTGAGTTCCAAGGTCGGTAACAATTCTATAGAAATAGATGCCGCTGGAGAGAGAAGAAGCATCATATGTATAGTCATGTTCACCGGCGGATAAAACCCCAAAATTAAATTCGTTCACCTGCCGCCCAAGAATATCAAAAACCTCTAATCGAACAGAGGACTTGGAGAGCAGATTGAAAGCAATAGTCGTGCTTGGATTGAACGGGTTCGGGTAATTCTGGTGCAGTGTAAATCCTTCCGGAAATCCTGTAAAGGGATCATCCCCTACATCAGAAATAGCAATCGTTAAAGTCACGGAAC
>QNAG01000180.1 GCA_003641415.1 Candidatus Zixiibacteriota bacterium
CATGTTTGTCACATTCGATTCTCTTTCAAGATGTTCCTGTTCAACCGGTACAGTTTCTGACAACTCATAGGAAGTCGACGCTAAAGCGAGAGTCGCTGCTATTGACGAGGCAAAAAGAACATTATTGGTAGTGTACTGGAAACGTTCTCTTCGTCGTCTGTCAGCCAGCGATATGATACCGCGAACTTTCCCCTTGGTAACAATCGGTATAAGCAGGGCTGATTTAAGATCGGCATGGTACATTTGTCTGGCTTCGGCTACTGACATCTGCCCATCATGGTTTTCCTGGTTAATAACCATTAGCCTTCCATTATCCCGTACCAGGCGATGAAAGGGCATCAGAGACATAATCATGTAACCATCATGGGGGACCATATTCCCAATCACGTGGGACAGAGACAAAGCCCGGGATTTGAGAAAGGTACCATCTTCCTCAAAGGTGGCAATCCTTACAGCGGAGGTTTTCAGTTCTTTAAGAAGAATGTTCGCCGCCTTTTGATAGAGCAGACTCATTTCAGGCTCTGTCGTGCAATTAGCCAGAAAGCGATTTATAAGCGCATGGCGACGACGGAATTGTTCTTCATTGTATCGACTGATCTCGGCTTCGATCAATCGACCAAAAACCGGAATTATACTCTTAAGAATATCAAAATTGCGACTGGAAGTTCCCGATTTATTAGCAAACCCAAGCAACAATACTGCTGTTGTGCGGTTTCTTTCCACCACCGGAACAACAATGAATTTTTTCAGGTTGGAGCTGTTGAGAATATCATGCACAAATTGAGGGATTTCCTCAATATCCGTACTGACTGTAACCGGAGCGTTGGCTCCCCATTTTGTCTTCGAAATATCTTGTTGCCATCCCGAATCAATTCCCTTCTCGCTAAGTAGGGTTCCGTTTTGTCCTACTGTAAACCGCCGACTGTCCCGATTGGAATATGCTACCGTAAGAGACACATACTCGGTTTCAATAAGCTCTCGCAGTAAACGGGCAATTTTGACCATATTGTCATCAAAGTTACCACTGCAATCAATGATGTTCTGAAGGCGATTTACCTCGCGACTTTTGTTATTGAGATGCTCGATTTCAATTTTTTGTTTACGGCTTACCAAGGTACGTCCGACAATATCCATCGCAAGTTTGAGAACTACCAAGTTTTCATTTTCAATGTTCCTACTACCTGTCCATAACAGAACCAGAGCCGCCAGTTTGCCGTCGGCTCTAATCGGGAGTAACATATTCGGAGTGTTGGTATCAGAGGGAATGTCTAGATGAATATTCTCATTCACTTGCCACTCTTCTGCATGGGAATCATCGGCATCACTAGGGACAGCAACAATCTGCTCCAGGTGTGAAACATCCGAACTCAATGTGCTGATACCGCTTAGGAAATGCATTTTTTGATTCTGTCGACCATAGATAAACACGGCTCCCTCGTTGACCTTGAACTGCTTAACGATGTGTTCGAGCGTTATCTTTAGAATAACACTGGTCCGACTCTCTACCGCAACCAGCTGTTCGATCTCTTTTAACAGGTCGTATCGGTTGTTCTTTTTTTCTGATTTTCCGCTAAATGAATGACCAATACTCAGCCAGCCTGAAATACCGTTAGCAAGGAGAACAACTCCTGTGATAGTGGCAATCCAACCCGTGAGCTTGAAGAATATCGGTTCTGACAAAAACGGCACCGAGGAAAAGATACCAGTACTGTTAAACAGGTGTGCCACCGTAACCAGAGTTACTATTATCAAGCCGGATGAAATGTAGCGATAGGCTTCCAGATTTTCCATCATAAGCTTCCGCCTGAACCGAGAAATGATGACCAGCGCTGAGAGAAAAATCAGCGCAGCACCCAGATTTACTGCTTGTACTTCCACTAATCCTCCCGGGGAGTAAACTTATACTATTTCTTGATTTATCGGCACCGGGAGGGTTGTCATTTAGCGATTGACAGGGTATACAAATAATTGTTGAAGTCTTTAGTGTCCGGCCAACGCAGCCAACATTGTGTAGCTCTTTATGTTATAGGCTGTAACATCCGCTGTTGGATTTGCAGGATTTATCAGGAAAACAAAGTGGGAGCAGTAACCCGACCGTAATTCTTGAAATGTGTCTTGGCGACTTTTGGCAGAACTTCAATACCGTACAGGCGAACGAGTTCACGGCCAGCCTGGTCAACCTTGGCTGCTGCTCCTTTTGGAATCTCAAGGTGGTATTCACGGGAAAGCTGGGCAATTTCTCTAATGAAAGCTGCCCGAGCCAAAATTGATGCTGCCGCCACCTGTATAATCTGTTCTCCGCGAAAGCGTTGGTGAATGTCGACTGTGAAACCGGAAGTCCCCATTGCTGTCTCTATTAATTCCGGTTTCCCAAATTGGTCAACAATGACCAGGTCGACTTTCTGTCTCTCCAGAATGCCAGTGATTGCTTCTGCGTGACCGTTTGCTAAAAGCTTGTTGAGATTTCGGATAACCTTGTAGCGAGCGTTATATTCTTCAGGGTCGATTATTACAACTTGGTGTACGAAATTCGCTCGAAGATACTCGTCAAGATCAAGAACTCGGTTGTTAGAAATCTTCTTCCCATCACGAACGCCAGCTTTTTCAAGTTGACCGCAATCGCTATCGGAAGCAAGAAAAGCCGCAATAACAAGGGGACCGAAGAAATCGCCCTTACCTGATTCATCGACACCGACTACCAGACGAGAGGGCATATCTCAGTTGGCTCGCTCGATATACTCCCCGGTACGGGTATCGACTTTGATTTTGTCCCCTTCCTTAACAAAAGGTGGGACTTTGACTTCGAGACCTGTCTGAAGCTTAGCTGGCTTGGTAATGTTTGAAACAGTATCGCCACGCACTGCCGGCTCCGTATTCTCTACTTCCAGAATTACCGATGCCGGCAAATCAACTGAAAGAGCCTGGCCATCAAGGAACAATACCTTGTAATCAGAGTTTTCGAGAAGATACCACCGGGCATCACCGAGGTTGTCAACGGGTATTGATATCTGGTCAAATGTTTCCGAATCCATAAAGGTGTATTCACCGGCATTTTCATACAGATACTGCATCTTTCGTTCTTCCATATCGGGAGCTTTGAAAGAATCGTTCGACCCGAAAACCTTCTCTACGACAGCGCCGGTTTTGATATGCTTCAATTTGGTTCGGATATTGGCTTTGCCGCGCCCCATCTTAAAATGTTGATAGCTGACGACATAATATGGTTGATCGTCAACAATGATGCGCAAACCTTTACGAAAATCAGACGGTGAAAACATAAAAAGCCTCCAGAATAAATCAGGCTCGAATATAACATTTTTGTCTGTCAGCCAAAGTCTTTTTTACAATTTATGACAAGATGAAAAAACCATTCTCAAGTCAGGATATAGTTTGTATGTGGCTGATTGGCTGTTGTTTTAAATTGTTTTCTAAATGAATCAGAGGGAGTGTAATCAAAAAAACAGTTCCAACATCCGGCTTGGACGAAACGGATAAACGTCCACCATGCAGATTGACTATTTTACGAGCCAGTGGCAAACCCAAACCGGTACCTCCTGCTCGGGACGAAAAGAAAGGAGTAAATATTCTTCCCAGATTTTCAGCGCTGATCCCCGAGCCTTTATCTGCAACGCTAATAGTCATATCCTGATCTGAATGCGCAATTTCGATTGTTACCTCACCCTCGGCGGAATCATAGGACAACACAGCATTTTCTATTATATTTGTGAGAGCTTGCTTTAACAGCAGAGCATCGATATCCGCAGTCAATTGACAATCCGTTATGATACTGAATCGAACACTGACACAATCTTCACGAGCCTCAAAAGACTTGATTACGTCACTGACAAGATTGTTTACCAGTTCCGGTGTTTTGTATATCTGCAATGGACGAGCAAATTGAAGGAAACGTTCAACAAGGTCCTGCGCTTCGGAAACCTCTGCGAAGAGGGCTGGTATGCTTTCCTCGTGAATGTTCCTTTTGCCCATCCTTCTTTTCAATAATGTCAGGTATCCTGAAATTGCCCCCATGGAGTTTCTCAGTTGATGAGCCAGTCCTCCGGTCATCTCGCCTAGTACTGCCAGTCGCTCTTTCGTCTCCAATTCAGAGCGTAACTGCGTAATCTCACTAAGGTCATTCAGTAACATAGAGACTCCCAAAGGTTGACCGTTCCCCCCATTGATAATCGAAGTAGACACTCCCAGTGTCAGATAACGCTCATCATGGGTTGTCACATCAATTTCTTTGTACTCTGTTCCTTGAAGACAATCAAGGCTTTGAGCCAGTATATTCGCCAATGTCGAATCCTCAGACAACAGTGTCCGGTATGTCTTCCCCGGGCAATCATCAATCGCTACGTCAAGAATATCAGCCGCCGCCCTGTTGACCATCATCACGTTTCCATCAAGGTCAATCGTGACTATTCCCGAACGAATTGATTGCAAAAGGTACTTGTTGAACTGTTCAAGTGAATCCGCCTTTAACCTGATTCCTTCATTGAGCCGCAGGAGTTGCTGTTCTTTCTCTTTGAGTTCGCTTATAACATTTCGATATTCCTCAATCAAGGCATGGACATCATCATTGTTGTCATCGATTGGACGACCAGCCTGCCGCGCTTCCTGTTTGAGTTTGCGAAAGGGGACGAAGATGGTTCTTGACAACAATAGGTAGAATATGACCAGGACTATATTTACCACAATTCCGATTACAACTATTGTTCGATGACCATCATCGAGGTATGCCAGTTCAGGATCTTTCCTTGACAGAATCAACAAACTGCGTTGAGTACCAACAATGGGGCTTATGAAAAAATATTCATCACCGCTTCCTCGCTCAAGTGTCTGAAAACCTGACTTGAGAAGTCTCTCAGCAAGGTTAATAATCTTCGGTGGCAATTGATGAGATTCCGTTCCAAGCCAATTATGCTGATTATCAGGTATCTGATCTTTTGATTGCGCGTTAAAAATGTGTATGCTGTTGAGTCTGTACGCGCGGAGAGACTTTGCTTTGTCATATGCGCTCAAACTTGGTTTTGCTGCACTCGGCAGAACTTGCCTGATTGCAACAGTAGCAGATTGCATACTGGATATCAATATTTCCCGTCTGGCGCTACGGGACCGATAAATTATCAGATTAGATATAAAATTGAGAAATACCAGGACGAAGATTATAACCAACAGTCCCAGATGAACCTTAGACTCGAATTTGTTCCCTTTATGATTCATACCGCCTGCCGTGGTAATCGAATCAGAGCACAGAGTGCAATCACCAAGGAGTGATACCAACGACTGTGATCAGGTACCAGTGTATTATGCGATCCCCGTAAATGATAGCCAGCACCGCCGCCGAGGCCAGGAAGGGGCCAAATGGAATTATGCGTGTCTGTCGCATTTTTGAGGAGATACACATTACTGCCACTGACACTACTAAACCGATTGCAGATGCCGCGATAAACACGAAAGCAACTTTCTGCCACCCAAGGAACGCTCCCAACATGGCGGCCATCTTGATGTCGCCACCGCCCATAGATTCTTTCTTAAACAACCAGTCACCAAGTATCGCAATTAGATAAAGAGACCCGCCGCCTGCCAGAAGTCCAATAAGGGCATTAACAATACCAATACCTTCAGGCAGAAAAGATACACCCAGCCCGATAACCATCCCGGGAAGCGTTATTGAATCCGGTATAATCTGGTGATCCAGATCAATAAAGAAAATAACCAACAAGGATGATGTCAGTATTGCTAATGCCAGAAATTCAAATGATGCTCCCAGTTGCCAGAAAAAATAGAGGTAGAAAGCGGCATTGAGCAACTCAACAAGCGGGTATCGCAATGAGATA
>QNAG01000181.1 GCA_003641415.1 Candidatus Zixiibacteriota bacterium
ACGGATTCCAAGAGTTTTTGAATATTGACAACCTGACCGTGGTAGGTCAAAATGTCGGCAGCCAGAAAGATTACGCCGATATCTACCGCATGTTTAAAGATACTATCTGTTTCCCTGAGTCTCTTTTAGATACGATGTATTCGTCTAAATTCGTGCAACATTTCTATAGTGAAGCTGAAATTAACCAGTTCAGGGCAAAATGGTCCAGAAAACCTGTTGTCTGATAACATAGCACTCTGCAAGTAGAGGCATAAAATGCACAAGTCTTCGGGCAGATATAAAAAACTTCTCGTTCTGTCTCTGTTAATAATGGTTTTCTCGTTGTTGGGAACCAGGGTCACATTTGCCCATAACCCACACGATATAATAGATGCCTTAGAACTATCTCCAAGCTATGATCAAGATAAAACGTTATTTATCTTTTGCCCAGTAGAAGGCTTGCAAAAGTCAGTAGATGGAGGCCTTAGTTGGAAACTACTAGCAAAAGGTCTGGATAACCGAGGCCCTATATCCTCCATTGCCATCTCTCCTTCCTTCCAGTTTGACCAAACTCTCTTCGTATCAGCAGAGGGGGATGGCATCTATCGCTCCCAAGATGGAGGAGCTTCCTGGGTTAAAGTAAACAACGGCCTTGATAATTTAAACATCACATTATTGTCCATCTCCGCTGATTATGGCTCTGATAAAACTCTATTGGCCGCCGACACCCAAGGGGGACTCCATAAAACAAAAAGTGGCGGGGATAGTTGGTACCGGATTTTAGACAGTGGTACCCAAATAACAGCCATGGCTTTTTTTGCCGATCAGCAAAAGAATACTGTGCTAATTGGTGATCGTAACGGTGCTTTGTACCTCTCAACTGATGGAGGTGAGCTTTGGCAGCAGCGGTTTCGCATTTCAAATGCTGGCGCCATTACATCTATCACCGTCTCGCCCAATGTTTCAACCGATGGCACCTTATTTGTCGGCACAGAAAAGAGCGGCGTTTTTAAAACGGTTGACGGTGGAATCTCTTTTGTGGCTGTAAATAATGGCCTATCGAATTGTCCACCTACTACAACGGATCAGTCTGGTCCAGAACCTATATTCATCAGGTCTCTGGCCATATCACCCGATTATGAGACAGATGCCACCGTCTTTGCTTCAACGTGGTATCAGGCCGTGTTTCAATCAAATGACGGTGGCAGTAGTTGGCAGTTGTATAACCAAGGGGTCACGACCCATAGCCAGGCAGACACCCCGCAATATAGATTGCCTCATTTTAACGATCTGAGGATCTCCAAAACCTTTAGCCGGGACAGGACGATTTTCCTGGGAGGATTTGCCGGATTGTTCAAGTCCACCGATGGTGGATATACTTGGAGAGAGTTGGAGCCCTCGCCTCCAGGAACTACTACGGGGCTGGGAGTCTCACCCACGGATGACTCTATGATTGCCGTCACTACCTCGGGGGGAGGGCTCTATATCACAAACGAGCAGTGGAGGACGTGGACAATCAATAACAAAGGTCTAAACAGAATCGAACTCATGGATGTTGCCTTTTCTCCAAACTATCACTCAGACAACACTATCTTTCTGGTTTCGGAACAGGACTTTGCAATCTCTACAGATGGAGGTAATAGTTGGAACACAGCCAAAGTAAAATACAAAGAAAGTTGGATAAAGCGCGTTATCAGATTTATCTTGTACAAATTAGGGTTACCCATCCCCAATGCACTAAAAAAACCCCGCATCATTCTTGACTGGATCGCCATTTCACCAAACTTTGCATCCGACAACACTATATATTTTGGCACCAGATACGATGGGGTTTATAGATCAGTTGATGGGGCTCAGAGTTGGTCTGCTGTTTGGCGGGGTCATCAGACTACATCCCTGGTTATATCTCCAGATTTTGCATCTGACAGAACGTTATTTGCAGTCAGCCGCCATAAAGGGGTCTACAAAACAGTGAACGGGGGTGATACCTGGCAACCTGTAAACAACGGGCTGACAGCATTATTTGCGAGTACACAGCGATATCCGGCAGAACGAGGAGATATTGAGTTAGCTATTTCACCGAACTATAAAACCGACCAGACTGTTTTTCTGGGGTCGGCAGAGGGTTTGTTCAAAACAACAGATGGCGGAGAAAGTTGGCAAAAACTGGAAGTTTGGGCTACTGAAGGACACGATTTCATCATGGGATTGGCCATATCTCCAGATTATAAAAACGACAAAACAATTATTGTTAGTGTTAAAGGCAGAGGATTATTTAAAAGCGATGATGGGGGATTAACCTTTAGTGAGATTGGAATTGATTTGATTAATAACAACTATTCCCTGGCAATGATCGAGTTTTCACCCTCATACGTCACTGATCACACCATTTATGGCGCCTCTCGTGAAGAAGTATTTCAATCCACAGATGGTGGCCATAGTTGGAAAATGCTTCCCAGACCAACGAGGTACGAGGATAAAAGGGAGATGGTACATTATGAGGGTCAGTGGCAACGTTTAGAGAATAGTGATTTTAGTACAAGCAGCATCACTTATTCAAATGTCGCTCATGATAAAGCTGTTTTTAACTTTGTGGGAACAGGCGTTGCCTGGATAGGCACACAATCAAACGATCAGGGCATAGCCAGGGTCTACATTGATGGTGATTATAAAGCTGAGGTTGATCAGTTTAGCGATATCTCAAGATCTATGGTAACCTCATATTCTATTACAGATTTAGATTATGGTCTGCATACCATTACAATTGAAGTAACCAACACGAAAAATCCGGCATCAACAGGCCATCGAATAGCAATTGATGCCTTCGACGTTGCGCCTTGAGGGGGTAGATGATAAAGACTGCTTCGCCACCCATGAAGAACGTGAGGATGAGTTATAGTGTCAGAACTGTACACAGAGTATTCAATGCCATCGCGCGGAGAGTAATGGGCACCATTACCCACGTTTCGACACATGACGCGGTGGCCGCTATCACCTTTGATGACGGGCCACATCCCGAATTCACACCTCGCCTTCTTGACATTCTGGAAAGGCACCAAGCGCACGCGACCTTTTTTATGGTCGGCGAGGCCGCACAACAGTACCCGGACCTCGTGCGGCAAGTCGCACAGGCCGGACACGCGATTGGTAATCATTCCTGGGACCATTCGTCGTTTCCGTTAATTTCGAGAAAAGAACGGTGGGCACAGCTCCGCGCTTGCGAACAAGCCATCGCCCCTTATGGGCAACGATTGTTCCGCCCTCCGTATGGCCATCAAAGCGTGGCCTCCCGCCTCGACGCCTTGTGGCTCGGCTACCAGGTTATCACTTGGAACCTGAGCGCCGGCGACTGCCGCGGTCACGATGCTAACTGGATAGTCGCCCGGCTGACGAACCAGATCAAAGCTGGCAGCGTGATCCTTTTCCACAACGCACTCTATACCTATACGGAGGAACGATATAGAGACCGAGAGCCTATGTTCGAAGCAGTAAACATGTTCCTGGAGCGGTTCAGTGACCGTTTTCGCTTCATCACTGTCCCTGAGCTGCTCCAACATGGACAGCCGCAACGACGGAACTGGTACTGGAAAGCCGACCCAGATTGGTTGAACAGCCTCAAAGGACAACAAGGTACACCCCGGCACTATGCTCACTATGCTCATGGTAACAGTCACAAGTGATCTGGGGATTAGAGAATAATGGATCAACGTGTAGGAGAGAAGCATGAATCTTGAATTACAGCCCTTGGTCAGTGTAGTGACCCCTGTCTACAACACCGAAAAGTACTTGGCCGAGTGCATTGAAAGCGTGCTGGCTCAAACTTATGGGAACTGGGAATATGTAATTGTCAACAATTGCAGCACCGATCGCTCGCTGGAGATTGCGCAACGTTACGCCCAACAGGATGCTCGAATTCGCATCCATAATAACGATGAGTTTTTGAATCAGTTCCAGAATTGGAACCATGCCATGCGCCAAATCTCCCCCGAAAGCAAGTATTGCAAGGTGGTGCACGCCGACGACTGGCTATTCCCCGAGTGCCTGGCCCGCATGGTGGAAGTCGCTGAAGCAAATCCATCAGTGGGTATCGTTGGCGCTTACCGGCTTGATGAAGACCGGGTAAACCTGGATGGGTTGCCCTATCCCAGCACTGTTATCCCAGGGCGAGAGATCTGCCGATTGAGCCTACTGGGCGGGCCGTATGTATTTGGATCGCCAACGTCACTGCTCATACGTTCAGACATCATCCACAGCCGTGAAGCATTTTACAACGAGTCTATCATTCACGCTGATAAGGAAGTATGTTTTGACATCTTGCAGGAGCATGATTTTGGGTTTGTACACCAGGTTCTCACATTTACCCGCAGGCACAACGAGTCAGTGACATCGCTTACTCTCAGATTCAATACCCGTCTTCTGGCCAGTTTCATCACTTTTCTAAGATATGGTCCCGTATACCTGAATGAGGAAGAATATGAGAAGCGTCTAGAGCAGGTGTTAGAGAACTACTATCGGTTTTTAGCAAGGAGCGTCTTCGAACTGAAAGAAAAGGATTTTTGGAACTATCATAGAAATGAACTTAAAAAGCGGGGTTATCCCTTGAGTGCGGTTAGGCTGATCAAAGCTTCGTTCTTAGAACTATTGAACTTTGGAAACACCGTCGGGAGAGTAAGGCGCGCTTTAGAGAGGAAGAAAAAGCAAAAAACGTCTCAGGATGACCAGAAATGGGACACTGTTCTCAGCTCAATATATAGCCAAGAAAGCTGAAGAAGCGGGGAAAGGATTACAAGAAGCATTATGAATCAAAGCATAAGTTCAGGCCAGGAGAGAGCAAAGCGTAACTCGTTTTCTTCACGTCAGCCGATCTCGAAAACATTGCGCGAAATGGTTGTGAGAAAATGGATACGAGTTATGCTCCAGCTTTCACCGGTTTCGCCACTATTTACCTACCTGGCCGGGCTGCCTTTGGGTCCCTACAAAGGTAAACGAAGGTTGCTCCGTTATATTGGCGATCGCTCTTATGTCTCGCCCAGGGCTCAGATCAAATGCCCCAGACTCCAAATGGGACCCCGGTGTTTTATTGATGATTACGTGACCATTTATGCCCATCCAGGAGCACAAGGAGAGGTTTGCCTGGAGAAGAATGTCCATATCTATCGCTGGTCAATTGTAGAACTCGGCAGAGGAGAAGGATCGCTGCACATTGGCTCCGACACTTATATCCAATCCGGTTGTATTTTGAACGCCTTTGTGGGCAGTATCACTATTGGTGCCAATTGTATGATCGCCCACCGCTGTGCCTTTACCCCTTATCAGCACGACTTTGCCAATACCAGTCGCCCTATGCGCGAGCAAGCGCTGGTCAGCCAGGGTGATGTTGTTATTGAGGACGATGTATGGCTGGGGTTGAATGTGTGTGTGATGGATGGCGTTACTATTGGCAAAGGTGCTGTTGTCGGCGCTGGCGCGGTGGTGACGAAAGATATTCCGCCTTATGCCATCGCCGGTGGCGTCCCAGCCCGCGTGATTCGTTTTCGAGGAACAGAGAGTCTTCAACATGTCGCAAAACAATAAAACGAGAGGTCGCCAGATAGCGGCCCTTTGCCTCAGCTTGATTCTGGGCCTGAGCCTGTTGATCTTGACTCTGAATCTGCCGCGCATTGCCAGGGCCTCCGGGCCAGAAGATAGCCTGAGGCAGGAGAGCGAGCCGGTTATCGGCCTAGCCTCTAATGCACTCGAATGTCTGGCTGTAGGCAACGACCTGCCGGGCAAAGCCTCGGGCATCGTTAACTTGACCTGGCCAGGCCGGGCTGAACGGGCGCGACTGATATTGA
>QNAG01000182.1 GCA_003641415.1 Candidatus Zixiibacteriota bacterium
AACAGCCCAGAACCAGATTTGAACTGGTGACCTCATCCTTACCAAGGATGTGCTCTACCGACTGAGCTATCTGGGCCAAAGACATTTATATTTTTTCACTACATACACTTTTGGCCATAAAAAAAAGGCCACAAGCGCCCTCATGGGAACCTTGAATATATAGAAAACGCAAAACGCGTGTCAAGTCATATTTAGCCTAACAGGCAAAATAAAGTTGCCAGTCAAGCTCTTACCAGTTAGGCTCCTATTTACTTTTCGGCAGTATATGGTATATCTTAACTAAAAATGTTCAAAAAATGGACAGGTACAAAAGGTCCCGACAACCTCCTAAATAACGACGGGATAACCACTTGTCTCTTATTCTTGCCAAGTTTTATAAGAATAACGGTTAGTTGATACCAATCATGTCTCACCGGTTAAAGAAAAAAAGCGGGAGACGAGGTTCGAACTCGCGACCAACAGCTTGGAAGGCTGTGACTCTACCAACTGAGTTACTCCCGCTTTCGGGTGTTATTGTATAGCCAATAGTCCCAATGTGCAAGGGATTTTTGATAATCGTGCCGTTCCAACTTCGCGTAGCGGCTGGCCTTGTGTCCGCCGGTCTCCCGTTCTGGTGCGACACAAGGCCGCACCCTACGCGAAACAGGGACGGACCATCTTCTACATACGAAAGAAACGGATGGTCAGCCTCTTACCGTTCGGTGAGCGGTGGGACGCCCCAATGGAGTTTGTTGCGCAGAACCTTGAAAAAAGAGTTCTCGGGGAAAATAATAAACCGGGCAGTGAACTCCGCCCTGGTAATCGTCACCCGGGCCGTGTCCAGAAGCGAAGTCATCACCTGGCCATCAAGCGTCAGTCCAACCACACGATCCTCGGACTTGACCGTTAACTCCAGGACATCGTCAGCATCGAAAACCATCGGACGAGTTGATAGCGAAAAGGACGAAATCGGCGAAGCTATTATCCCCATCATCTTCGGATGCATAATCGGCCCTCCCACTGCCAGCGAATAAGCTGTCGAACCGGTAGGCGTGGCGATGACTATTCCATCAGCACGATAAGTTACAATGTTCTCATCATTAACCCGGAAGCAAATTTCAATCAAACGACTGATAGCCCCTTTGTCCACCACAATATCATTGAGCGCATATGGTTGGGCAAGTTGCTGTCCACCTTCGACAGTTGCTTTGAGAAGCATACGTTCCTCTATTTGGTAATCTCCAGCAACGATAGCATCAAGGGCATAGGTCAATTGTTTTGGAGTTAATTGAGTAAGAAACCCAAGCGATCCGAGATTAACCCCCAAAAGCGGTGTACATTCTACCCCGACTGCACGAGCCGATGCCAGCAACGTCCCGTCACCACCCATTGAGACAACTATATCAACCTTAGAAGCAATAGCATCGCGAGGCAAATAAGTATTAAAATCATCACCAATCTGCCGGTGCTCATCAGAGATAATAACCTCATGGTTTCCCTTGCGAGCCCATTCAAGAAAGACCGTTACTATATCACCAGCTCCAAATTGGTGCAAATTGGCAATCAGTCCAAACCGCATAAAAGGAAGATAACTGCTTCTTAGTTACAAAGGCAAGAAATTGTTCTTATGAATCAATGAACTTCGATAGACAACCAAAACTCAATTCTCTACTCCCCCACCGGGCGTTTGACCTCGCTGCTAGAGGATGTCTTTTTGCCGCTGTCGCTTTTATGAAACCTTAGTTTTTTAAAAAACCGTCCGTCCTCTTTTCGATCGGACAATTCCTCAATCGAAGCCACAATAGAATCAATATCGAGTCCCACTTCTTTAAGCAACAATTCGCGAGCGCCATGCTGAATGAAGCGATCAGGCAATCCAAACGCTTTGAAACGTCCAGTATAACCGTGCGACATCAGATAACTTGCTATAGTCTCCCCAAAACCACCAGCAAGCTGATTCTCCTCGGCGGTTAAAATAACATGCGCCCAGCCAGTTATTTCCTTGAGCATGGCTTCATCGAAAGGTTTCACGAACCGAGCATTCACAACAGTCAAGGAAATATTTTTGCCCGATAGAACTTCGGCAACCTCCTGCATCTGGGCAACCATTGTACCAACCGCAAGTACAACTATCTCCGAAGCAGGTGTTAGCAATTCCCACTTACCCCACTCGATATTATCGATATCTTCGCGCATTTCAGTTGGTACCGCAGCGCGTGGGTAGCGAATTGCTAATGGACCTTCAAGTTCATTATCAACTGTGTAGTGCAACATCGCACGCATCTCGTTGCCATCTTTGGGTACAACAATAGATACATCGGGAATCATGGAAAGATAAGAGAGGTCAAAAACCCCGTGATGAGTGGGGCCGTCATCGCCAACCAGACCGGCGCGGTCAAGACACATCACCACCGGAAGTTTTTGCAAAGCTATATCGTGGACTATGTTATCGAAGGAACGCTGCAAAAAGGTAGAATACAACACTAAGTAAGGTTTTACTCCAGCAACCGCGAGGCCAGCTACAAACGTCCCAGCATGACCTTCAGCAATACCAACATCGAAAAATCTCTCAGGGTACTTCTCGGAAAATTCCACCAAGCCGGTGCCGGAAGTCATAGCAGCGGTAATAGCTACCACACTGTGATCTTTAGCTCCCAATTCCACCATTGTATCGCCGAATACTTTCATATACGCCGGAAGATTTCCTCCTTTAGGCGCAGTCTCTCCGGTTATTTTATCAAACTTGCCAACCCCGTGGTATTTGCATGGATTACCTTCCGCAGGGTTATATCCTTTCCCCTTAATAGTAGCGACATGAAGAAGAATGGGACCATGAAGATTGTTCACTCGTTGAAGAGTCTTTATAAGCAATTCAATATTGTGACCATCGATGGGCCCAAAGTATCGGAAACCCAAATTCTCAAAAAAACCTCCCTGAACCAAAAGAGACTTAATCGAGTTTTCAATCCGTGAAATTGTCTTCCGAATTTTATCGCGCCGTTTAAACCGCCCAGTTAACTCCCAAATTTCATCGCGGAGTTTATTGAGTTTCTCATCGGACATTATGGTCGTCAGGTAATGCGACATGCCCCCTACATTTTTGGATATCGCCCAGTTGTTATCATTAAGAATCACCAAAAGGTCTTTCTTTGAAGAACCAGCATTGTTGAGACCTTCAAAGGCGAGTCCTCCTGTCATGGCACCATCACCAATAACAGCTATAACTTTATGTTTTTCTCCAGCATTGTCCCGAGCAGCCGCCATTCCAAAGGCAGCCGAGATAGATGTCGAGGCATGACCCGCCCCAAAGTGATCATATTCTGACTCACTTCTCTTAGCAAACCCGGACAATCCCCCATACTGTCGGAGGGTGTTCATACGATCACGGCGGCCAGTGAGAATTTTATGGGTATATATCTGATCACTGACATCCCACACAACCCTGTCTGTAAGCAGGTCAAACACATAGTGGATAGCTATGCTTAGTTCTACTGATCCCAGATTTGAAGCCAGATGTCCGCCTGTTTGGGAGACAGTGGAGATAATATCCTGGCGAATTTCAGTCGCCAGCTCGACCAATTCTTCCATCGACAAGAACTTTATATCCTTAGGCGACTGTATGTTCGGCAAATGCTTCATTGATTATCAACGCCTTAATTATCTCGCTGACCAATATAATAAGCGATATCTTTCAAAACACTATCCCCATAGATGTCCAAAGCATTCACGCCCTCCTTGATGAGAACGGCAGAATCATGTCTTGCTTGCTCAATGCCTACAACTCCAGGATATGTGGCTTTCCCCATTCTACTATCGGAACCGACATTCTTTCCCAGTCGTTTAGCATCGCCTTCAACATCAAGGATATCATCAATAACCTGAAAGGCCAAGCCTATTTTCTCGCCATACTTTGTCAGTACAGCCAATTTCATATCATCAACGCCGGCTATTAAGCCACCCAGGCGAAGAGCACAACGTATCAAAGCACCTGTTTTGCGCGTATGGATGCGGATCACTTCTTCTCTACTGACATCGCGCCCTTCGGCTTCAACATCAGCCATCTGCCCGCCTATCATGCCCTTGGTACCAAGCGCCTCGGCAAGTTCCTTCCCCGCCTGAACCAAACCGGTACGCGCCATTAAAAGAAAAGCGATATCGTGCAGGGCATCACCAGCTAAAACCGCCGTTGCTTCGCCATATTTCTTATGACAAGTCAATATCCCGCGGCGAAGATCGTCATCGTCCATGCAAGGCAGATCATCATGTATGAGAGAATAGGTGTGGACCATCTCAAGCCCTGCCATAGCGAAATGTATTGGCTGATCTTCACCTGCAGCATCTCCTTTACAATACTCAAAGGCTGCCAGGGCCAGAATCGGGCGCAACCGCTTCCCCGGTGCCAGAACTGAGTAGCGCATGGCAGTATGGAGCAAAACGGGATCGGTATTTGCAAGAGGAAGATATCGATCAAGAAGCTTGTCTACAAATTGGCCTTTTTCTTTGAGATATGTACGCACGTTGGTGGTTTCAGCTGAAGTCATGAAAGCTTTTCCCCCTGCTCAAAATCTTCTTCGATAAGAGACTCGTTATTCTGCGTAACAACCTTAATTTTCTTCTCAGCCTCACTCAGTTTTCGATTGCAGAATCCGGCAATCTCAAGACCTTCCGAATACAACTTGATGGACTCTTCAAGTGTGGTGTCTCCGCTTTCAAGCAGATCTGTAATCTCCTCCAAACGGTCAATAGCGGATTCAAAGTCCTTATGTTTCTTCACTTGAGACATATTTCTTTTTTACCACCTGTTCAATTACAGAAACTAACACACCATCTAAAAGTACTGTTTCAATTTTATTACCTGGCTCCAATTGACTCACCGAGGTCACAACAGTTTGATTTGGCAACAGTTGGCTGACGGAATAACCTCGAGACAGTACACGCAATGGAGACAATGCCTCCAACTGTGACACCGCTAAAGATAGTCGGTTTCGTTGTTTTTCAAAACTGTTTTTTCCCGACCGTATCATCAAGCGGTATTGTTGATCAAGAAACTGTCGGTGCTGGTAGATCATATCCATCGGTCGCGCTATCACTGGATGCTGCAGTAAAGCTCGTAGCTGTTGGTATGATTCCGATAAGCGCATTTGCAGAAGTGATCCCTGCCGACGACACAAAGCAGTTACTTTCTGCTCAAAGTCTTTTCGCGACCAGACCGCCAGTTCCGCTGCCGCTGATGGTGTTGGAGCTCTCAGATCAGCTGCCCTGTCTGATAATGAAAAGTCCACCTCATGTCCAACCGCTGATATTAAGGGAATTCTTGAGGATGCTATGGCTCGTACAGTTATCTCAGTATTGAATGGCCACAAATCTTCGAGCGATCCTCCTCCCCGTCCGATGATAATTATGTCAATATCATCCCGTGTATTGAAATATTCTATTCCGGCTGCAATTGTCTTTTCTGCACCCTCTCCCTGTACTTGTGCTGGAAACACAACCAGTTGAACCGAGCTGTTACGACGCCTAGCTATCTGAATAATATCTCGAATCGCAGCGCCAGTTGGAGAAGTAACTATGCCCACCTTTGTTGCGTGTTGAGGAATCTCTTTCTTTCGGTCTTCATCAAAAAGACCTTCTGCTTCAAGTTTGGAGTTAAGCTGACGAAGAGCCAGCTCCAGCTCACCCACCCCAACCGGAATGAGTTTCCTACAGTTTAGTTGATACTGTCCGCCTTTCTCGTATACCGAAATATCACCATAGGCTAACACCTTCTGTCCATCTTCTGGATTAAAGCGAATACT
>QNAG01000183.1 GCA_003641415.1 Candidatus Zixiibacteriota bacterium
GTGGCTGGGCTTTCTGGCATTTTCGATTATGAAAAAATAATAGCCCCCTATATGGCTGACCGAATATCGGTGGAATATGATAACCCGCGCCAATGTATCTTTGACAGTAACATTGTCCTAACAGCGTCCGGTACGGCTACCCTTGAAGCCGGAATTATTGGTCGCCCTATGGTGGTAGTATACGAAACAGGATTTGTAACCTACCAGATCGCCCGATGGTTGATCGCACTTGACAAAATCGCTCTGGTCAACTTGGTTGTGGGGGAGAAATTGGTGCCAGAGTTGATTCAAAACAAAGCCTCTTCGGAACAAATTGCTAAGGAACTCACAAAGTTCATGGACGACAAAAACCTCTATGAATCTGTAACAGAGCAACTGCACTCCGTGCCGGGAATGTTGGGAGGAACAGGGGCATCGGCTCGTGCTGCTCGCTTTATTCTCGAACATCTTGAGGGGGTGTAAGAGTTGCTCTTGCTGTATCGCCTGCTCACCTCATTGATCTACGCTTTTGTGTTTCCTGTGATTCGGCTGAAAGCCGCATGCGGAAATATCAAGTGGCAACAACGACTAGGGCTAATCCCGAATGATCAACTATGTGATATTTGGCTCCATGCTTCATCGGTAGGAGAAGTGAAAGTTGTATCGTATCTGTTGCAATATTTAAGGGACAGAAGAACCGATCTACATTTGCGTCTTACAGTGATGACTGAGGCCGGGTTCAAAATAGCGAAGCAACTTGAGATATCCGGCCTCGCTGTAGGGTATCTTCCTTTGGATTGTCGAGGGGCTGTGAAGAAAACTTTGAATGGGGTCAAACCGTCAATGATGGTGATCGCCGAAACAGAGATTTGGCCTAATCTCATTTTGGAGGCTGGCAGCCGGAACATCCCCGTTATTCTAATTAACGGTCGCATGTCGGAGAAGGCATTTGGGAAGTATCATCGTTTTTCTTCTGCTATGCACCGGCTACTGAGCTACTATGACAGATTCTTCTTCAAAACGGAAGCAGACGCGAATCGTTTCAGACAACTCGGGGTTACTACTAAGCAATTAGTAATTACAGGCGATATGAAATTCGATGCTCCTCTGGTGCCACGTTCTAAAGGACGACGAGCTGAGGTCAGACATCGTTTGGGAGTGGACGACCGAGACTTTCTGGTTATCGCTGGTTCCACGAGGGAAGGAGAGGAAACTCTTCTGCTTAAGGCTTTGGCTGCTAAATTATCGTCTTCAGACGTTGATGTATCAGCAATTCGATTGATACTGGCACCCCGACATATTGAGCGTATCGACGATGTAAAGCAGGCGTGTGTTGATGCCGGAGTACACTATGCCGTTTATGGTCATCCTGATCGGAAGTCTCCTGTGATACTAATAGATCGCATGGGACTTTTGAATGAGTTATATTCAGTCGCAGATATTAGCTTCGTGGGAGGAACTCTAGTGAATATCGGTGGACACAACTTGCTGGAACCCGTCTGGGCTGGCACACCAGTACTCTTTGGTCCATACCTGAGCAATGTTACAGAAGCGGCGGAATACATTCTTGACCATGACTATGGTGCGCGAGTATCATCAGCACAGGAGTTGGCAGATATTATTACTCAGTTCCAATCAGGTAAAATCGAGTTTGCGGTAAAAAGAGAAAATGATATAGCAGATTCGGCGACTGCCAAAGCGGGAGATTATATTCTGGGCAGGTTGAATAATGTTTGAGCGTTTATGGAAAAAGTTCCTCAGGCATCAGCCATTATCGCTCTGGAGTATTCTGACACCGTTTATATGGATTATATCTGTGGGTTATCGCATCACCTCATGGTGCTACCGAGTGTGGCCCCGTACGGTAACACAAGCGAGTGTGCCTGTCATTTCGGTTGGCAATATCTCCGTCGGAGGAACCGGCAAAACTCCAGTTGTTAAATTGCTGGCGCGATTGTTTCTCGACGATGGATTTCGTGTAGGAATTGTCTCTTCCGGTTGGGAGCGTCAGTCTGACACACCGATCATGGAACCGGGTTACAAGGTTTCGAAGTTAGCGGTTGAACTTACAGGCGACGAAGTTAAGCTGTTGGCTACACTTCTCCCCGAAGCAATCTTTTCAGTTGCTCGCTCCAAAGCTACTGCTGCTCGATGTTTGTCCGACAGTGGGGATGTTGATCTAATAATTGTTGATGATGGTTTTCAGCACTATCATCTTGCTCGTGATGTAGATATTGTTACTTATGACGCCGCGGTGAAACGCCGTAACCTGAAGGCTTTCCCATTAGGTATCCTTCGAGAACCATTGACTTCTCTGAAGCGAGCTGATGTCATATTAATCACTCGCACCAAGTTCGCCGAGGATATCACTCAATTGAGAAAAAAGCTCTCGTTGATACACTCTGGAGCCAAGATTTATAATGCACAATTCTATGCTCCTGAGTTAGTTGGACGGGAACGTCGCTATCAGGTCAAATACATGAGTGATAAATCGGTCTTTCTTTTTGCCGGCATTGGAAATTTTGAACCGCTTCGCAAACAGGTTGATGCTTTAGCCGGTGATCTCGATTGTGCTTTGGAATTATCAGACCACCAAGAATACTCAATGAAAGTACTTCAACATATCAAACGTCAGGCGGAAAAATACAACTCTGATATCATCGTTACTACCGGAAAGGATTGGGTAAAGTTGGGAAACTTTGATTTTGGTCGGGGAATATACTATCTTGCTCAATCGGTTGATCTTGATCCAGGCGAGGAGAAATTTGCAGCTTCGTTGCAAAAAAAACTGAACCTTCAGAAGCGAAATGACTAATGGAACGACATTACGATTTTCTTGTTGTGGGTAGCGGCATTGCCGGGCTGTTCTATGCTCTGGAAATCATCAAGTTAGACCCCAAAGCACGTGTTGCGATTGTAACCAAGAAGGCTGCCGAGAATACTAATACGAACCGGGCGCAGGGTGGCATAGCTGCTGTTCTGGGAGGAACAGACTCTTTCGATTCACATATTGAAGATACTCTTAAGGCGGGATGTGGACTTTGTAATAAAGAAGTTGTTAAAAAGATTGTGCAGGCAGCGCCGTCTGCAATTGCTGAGCTTGTGGCTTACGGTGTTAAATTTACAAAAAAGGATGGCCAATACAGTCTTGCCCGCGAGGGAGGGCATTCTGCATCTCGTGTGGTTCGAGCCGCAGACCTGACAGGAAAAGAGATTGAACGTGCCCTGCTAACCGCCTGTCGTGAGAGTTCTCCCAGGATTGATTTTTTTCAAAACCACATCGTTCTCGATCTGATTGTCGGACAGTCCCAAAATCATAGAGTATGCTCAGGTGCCTATATATTTACAGAAAAGGAACGCGAGTTTGATGCCTTCTATGCTCCTGTAATAATGTTAGCGACTGGTGGACTGGGACAAGTTTACTACCACACCAGCAATCCCAAGATTGCAACTGGTGATGGTGTAGCTATTGCTCATAGAGCAGGGGTATCAGTAGCCAATCTGGAATTTATTCAGTTTCACCCTACAACATTATACAGCCCGGAACGATGGCCATTCCTCATCTCCGAGGCAGTACGTGGAGAAGGGGGCAGGTTGATGTCAATCGATGGTCGCTCTATAATGGAGAACGCCCACGAGTTGAAAGATCTCGCTCCGCGTGACATTGTAGCCAGAGCAATTCACAAGGAGCTCAAAACAAGTGGTAAGGAATACGTACTACTGGATATCAGCCATCGTGATGCAGATTTCATTAAGCAGAGATTTCCCAATATCTACAAGGTGTGTCGGCGACGGGGATTTGATATTACGAAACGCCCCATACCGGTCGTACCAGCGGCGCATTACTCTTGTGGAGGGGTGGTAGCTGGTATTGACGGAGAGACGGAGCTTAAGGGGTTGTATGTAGCTGGCGAAGTAGCGATGACTGGTATGCATGGCGCAAACCGCCTGGCTTCGAATTCATTGCTGGAAGCGGTCGTAATGGCCAAACGCGCTGCGCAGGTCTCATGTGAATATGCGCGGAAAACTGATATGTCTACGATTGTACCTATCTATCATGGTCTGGCATCATCTCTTCATTATCCAAGCGAGAAAGTTTTACTGGCTCACAATCGTCGCCAACTCAAGAGAGTCATGTCTGACTTTGTTGGTATTGTTCGCAATGAAGAACTTCTCATACTCGCCCTAGAAAAAGTAAAAAAAATCAAAACGAACATAGAGCACTACTACCTGGCAACTCCGGCCACATACGATATTATTGAATTGCGTAATATGGCCACTGTCTCCGAATTGATTATCCGCTCTGCACTCATGCGCAAAGAATCGCGTGGTTTGCAGTTCATTGAAAACTACCCTGATACCGATGACGCTTACCTTGGGAATACAGTTATACCCGGGGTATCAAACATGGAAGATTGAAATGGCTACCTATAATGAGATGATACTAATTCTGGATTTTGGATCGCAGTATACCCAACTAATCGCCCGTCGTGTGCGTGAAGCTAACGTCTACTGCGAAATTGTTCCTTGTACAGCGGACCTCAACCAGTATCAGGAAGCAAACGTAAAAGGCTACATCCTCTCCGGCGGGCCATCATCTCTAAGTGACCCTGAAGCTCCTCGTATGCCGGCATCATTCTTCGAGTCGAATAAACCGATGCTTGGCATTTGCTACGGAATGCAGTTAATAGCTGACAGGTTTGGCGGAAGTCTGGCAGCATCGCAGACCCGGGAATACGGCCGAGCCCATCTCAGTGTTGTTAACGACAGTACTCTCCTAGCTGGGATTCCGGCTCAATCGGAAGTCTGGATGTCGCATGGAGATTCAATTGTCGATATGCCTGAAGGATTTCATCAGATTGGAGCCACTGACTCTTTGCCGATGGCAGCCATAGGTAATCCTGATCGTCACTTCTATGGCCTGCAGTTTCACCCGGAAGTTCATCACACCCATGAAGGGAAGCACATCATTGAAAACTTCCTGTTTGATATCTGTGGAGTTAAGGGTAACTGGACAACGGAAACCTTTATTGAATTATCTATAGCCGCTATCAGGCAACAGGTGGATAACGGCAAGGTTATCCTTGGTATTTCTGGTGGAGTCGATTCTACTGTTGCAGCTATTCTGCTGTCGCGAGCCATTGGCCGAAAACTCCACGCCGTTTTCGTTGACAACGGCTTGTTGCGCAAGAATGAATTTGAGGATGTTATCTCAATGCTCCAGACACTGGATATCAATCTTCACCCTGTGGACGCTTCAAGTACTTTCTTAGCCCGCCTTGAGGGTGTGAGTGACCCGGAGAAAAAGCGTAAGATTATAGGTAATACCTTTATCGATATTTTCGAAGCTGAAGCCGGTAAAATTGGCGGAATCGAGTTTCTGGCTCAAGGTACGCTCTACCCCGATGTAATTGAATCCGTTTCTTTCAAAGGACCGTCAGCCACTATTAAGTCCCATCACAATGTAGGAGGACTTAAAGATCGTATGAAGCTGAAACTAGTAGAGCCACTAAGAGAGCTTTTCAAAGATGAAGTCCGAGCTACGGGAAGACTGCTTGGGCTGCCGGAGGATTTCATCGGGCGGCATCCATTCCCCGGTCCTGGCCTGGCGGTGCGTATTCTGGGTAATGTTACCAGCAAGCGGTGTGATCTTCTTCGAGAGGTAGATTTTATCTTTATTGAGGAGCTGCATAAGAACAATATCTATAACGACATCTGGCAAGCCTTTGCTGTTCTCCTGCCCATTAAAGCGGTAGGAGTTATGGGCGACGAACGGACTTACGAGCA
>QNAG01000184.1 GCA_003641415.1 Candidatus Zixiibacteriota bacterium
CCCAGTACAAGCATATTAATGGAGCGACAAAGCGACCGTTTCTGCTGATGCTTTTTTCACGCGAAAGTGTGATGGGCACTCTATTCTTATTGGTGCCATTCCGGCACTGTCCCGGTTACGAAAATCGACAGAAGCCACCAGGGCATTACGATTCAGCAGGTCGATATCGTCCGGAGGCCCAGTGAGTTCAATGTTGAGTGACTTTGGAGTCAACTGAATTTTGGATTCAGGTGGGGTATTGTATACTACAATAGGTATGGATTCGAACACACGCGTTTTGACTGGTACTATTTCAATTGTTACCAATACTGAATCAGGTGTCAAGTTAACTTGATATCCGCCAGGGGATATCAAGGGAAGGCTGACCCTGAGATTATTCCGAAGACCAGCAAGTTCTTTGCGAACAGTGTTTACAGAGTTTATTCGACGAAGTAAAGACCGTGCACCTGCTACTGTAACCTGTTTGGGCTCTGGATCTGATATGCGACTAACAGCAAAACCTTCATCGGGTTCAGTCACCAGATCAAGTAGAACATCAACCGGCTTGCTGGAGAGACGATCGATATCAAATGTGACGGAACCAGGGGAGATGATTTCATCAAGAAAGACGGATTGGTTAGTATTAAAAAGGAAGGTGTTATTCACATTGAGATTCATTATATACCGACCGCTTTGAAATTGTGAGGCGTTGATACGCAGACCGCGATGCCGCCAACCTGTGCGCAACAATTGTTTGCCGGTACCGGAAATAACCACGGTCAGTGATTCGGGGGGCGACTCACTTAGAGTTAAAGAATCACCTAATGTTATCTCAGTAACAGGAAGGGTTATTTCATGGTTGTAGTTCTTCTCTGTAACTACATGGAACCAGAGCAAGAGGCCAATAAATGCTGCAGCCATCTTAAGCCAGAAGTTATTCAGAATTACTGCCATGTTTCTTCCGTCGATTGTACCATATAACCACTATTCGAGTACTTCATTCGAATAATAATAACAAATAGTTATAAGGCAATCAACTGCAATCGTTGAAGCAGAATGATCAGTCTATACGCTCAGGGTTATTCCACAGAAAGCGGGTCAGCCCTTTATCGGAACCGAGCCACAGGTAGTCACCATCCATCAACACGGTGTAAATGAAGTTGGACGGCAGTCCATCAGCAGTTGTAAAATCACGAGTGTATGGTTTCTTATTGGCATGAAAAAGAATAGTCAATCCCTTATCAGAGGCAACAACCGCAATCGTGTCATTGACAGCCAGAGCGTTGGGGGTGAGCCTATTAGTTATCTTGTTGTACGATTGAGATTCTGCCGTTTCAGTATTCAGCATCACCAATCCTTCATCGGACAGGAACCAGAGGTACTGTTCGAATTGTTCAATATCGTACACATCACCGAATAGCACCATATCGGGATCAAGGAACCGTTGGAGTTTACCCGAACCCAGTTTGAGACGATAGGCACCGGCGCTGGAAGCAATCCAAATTGTAGCACCGACTTTTTCCAAGTCGTAGACGATGGCATCAGCGAACTGAGTCGGTCGAACCACACGGGTTGAATCAACTGTAAGAGTAATCATGGCGAGACCCTCGGCTGTTCCTGCAAACAGTGTGTCACCTGTTACAAGAACACTTAACACATTCTCATTGTAAAAACCATCGCGAGTTGTAATCTGGCGACTGATCTGTCTGGTCTGTCTATCGAGAATCAGTAATCCGAAGGGAGTGCCAATATAGATATTGTCATCATTACCTGTAAGGCAGTTAACATCTACAGCAGGGAAATCCGGTGTGATCCCGGATTCAATATATGAAAACTCCCCTTTGTCTGGATCAAATGTAGTCAGGCCGGTACGGAAATCATCATCGGCAATAGCCCCGGATACCCAAAGGATGCCGTCGTCGTCGTAAATAGTATTAACACGATTCTGCAACAAACCATAGGGAAGCAATTCGAGATAGTGCGATGCACTACCTGCGGCCAAAGCGCCATAACCCCAGGTTCCAATCCAAAGATCACCAGACCCATCATCAAGTACATCAATAAACTGGAAATACCTGCCCCAGAAATCAATAAAGTGTCCCGTACCACCATCGTAATTAAACCCTGCTGGAGGATACATTATTGAAGGAGGAGATATATGTCTGGAAGGGCTGTTAAGTTCCGGTACTTCTGTAACAGGGAACCAGGATTCAAAGAGCAGGTCGTATTCATGCAGACCCATTGAAGTCTCAGCGTAGAGCTTATTGTCAAAGATATCCACCCAAATGTGCTGAATGTCTTCATGGTTTATACCATCAGTACCGGTGAGAGGCTCTTCCCAGGTTCGGTTTTCCTTACTGTAACGAGTTATTCCTTGAGTAGTAAGAAAATATACATGCGATGATGAAGCCGCAACCTGTCGAATATGAGAGAAATCAGCAAAGGTTACTGCCTGTCCACGGATAAAATGCGCTTGTGCCGATATCCCCAACACGATAGTTATGATCAGCATTAAACATGAACATTTAGCGAGAAGTTTGATCATTTCAACCCGTTTCAGCAACTTATATCTGAATCTCGTTGGGAAAAATAGCCCGTGATATTAAGCTTTCTATGAATGCTATGGTAACCTCCACCGGAAAACTCCATAGAACGGGTAATCTGAGATTAACTTGAACATACGGTCAGTGTCAATCCACGGATTATCCCGATCAAGATTCACGAGAGGTATATGAAAATCACAAGCTTCCGGACATCCAGTGGCTACACAATATAAGTTCTCTCCTGAATCGTTAACAATCATGTTCAGCACGAAATAAACACTTCCCTCACGACCTCGCTCATCATGACCAATGAGTAAATCTCCGGGGGCGATGTCATCAACAGAAATGGAGTCACTATTGGTCGCCAAGCTCTTATAGGTCGAATGCCTCATGGCGACATCAAGTAATTTGAAGTACTCGTAAACACTGGAATCTCTTTGTTCAACAGGGATCAACCTGACTGCCCCTGTTCCAGATAGGGTCATCTTGCTATGAAGCCAGGTAGGATAATCAAGAGTATCGCCAAAATGTGGAATGACGGTAAAATTTGATTCTTGGTGCAGATGGCGTAGATATTCTGATATAATGTAAATGGGAAAGCCAACATCCCGAAAGCTAGGACCTTTCCATGGCAGATGAACTGCCCGTGAGATTTCGTCAGCCTCAAACTGCTTTCTACCCTTCCACATACCTACCGGTTTGTACCGATGCCAGAGTGGGAAGCCGGATATCCAATACTGATATGGTGTTAGCTCGGTTGAGTCCAAATAGCGGTAGCCCTCCGGCAAGATAAACTCACCTTCGAAACTGAAGGCTGTATCCTTCATTGTGAAAAATGGGTATTTCTCTGCGGAAGCAGCAGCCATTTGTTCGCCGGTCTCAGCTCTTGATTCGGCAACGAGTACAAAACAGATAATCAGCAACAGGGACAATTGGATAAACTTCATTAATTTTCTATCTCCTTCCATAATTTCACGGCTTGTCTGATGTGAGGAATAGTGATTGATCCTCTTACCACAAGAGCTATTGACATAACTTCATCAAATTCTTCATCGGTAAGCCCAACTTCACGGACTCTAATTGTATGATAAGTAATGCAATCATCACATCTTAGCACCACTGACGCAACTAATCCGAGCAATTCCTTTGTCTTAGTGTCCAGTGCACCATCGTTGTAGACGGCCGTATCGAGCGAAAAAAAACGCTTGATATTGATATTATCACGAGAGAGAACCTGTTCATTTAACTCTTCCCGCTTTAGTCTAAACTCTTTTACCCTGTCAGACATAATTGGCTCCCAGTTTATATTTTATTAATATAGAGCAGTGCCTACACCTGTGCAACGGCAATCACAGGGAAATCGGAAGTTGAAACTTCTTGTAAATTAATTGCTATATGCCTATTTTCTCGGAGTTAAGATTGAGATGCTTAGATGGTAAATATCAAAGATTTTTTACAGGTCCGCCGAATATGACAATTCTTCTAAGATTTTTCTGGACCATTATTATCCTGACTTTTTTCATTGGCGCAACGGCTACGTATTCCCAGCGAACGGAAATAAAGAGAACAGTCGCTGCCTCTTCGAGTCCACCTTACTGCATTGGTAAACACGATATTGGGTTACTTCAGTTTGGCATCACTAATTTTGGAAGAGTCGGTATCGGTGAAATCAAAGGGGTCATGACCGATTGCTTCACTGGTCACCGAGTGGGGCAAGGTGAGTATCCTAAAGGTGAAAGTAATATATGTTTTTATAAGGGAGGACTTTGGGTAGGAGCTGTTGTTGGGAAAGATACGCTGGTATCGGTAGGGGCTGAACTCAACAACCAATCCCGTGAGTTTCACCCGGTTATACCTATGATTAGAAGATCAACTCTAGACCCTCGATCCTCTGAGTATATTGGCGCTTTCTCTGAAAAGGAATATATCGCCATCTATGCAGATACGTTTTCGAGGAATTCTTCATGGGACCCAATAGACCATCGTCCTCATAAATCACTGGGGATTGAGGTGCAGCAGCGTTCCTTCTCCTGGTCATATTCTCATACTGATGACTTTGTTCTCATAGAGTATAACATCAAGAACATCGGGAATAACTATCTCAAAGATACGTATGTTGGATTATACTGGGATTCTGATATTTACAATGGAGGGGTTGATGTTGTCAATCCGCCGGATCCCTATGGAAGAAAGACCAGTAGGAATGCAGGACAGGACGACCTTGGTGGATTTATTTCAGAGATCCCTTATTCTTATAAAAACTGCGAGTATATCGATACCTTGGCAATGATGTGGGCATTAGATGCTGATGGTAATCCTTTTGAACAGGAATTTATGCTTCCTGATGTCACCGCTTTATGTTTTTTAGGATCGTTTCCAAAGAGTTGGGGGGTTTCCTTTAACTGGTGGAATTACAACTACTCTTCCTCATATGACATAGGTCCTCAAACCAAACAAGATTTCCGACAGATGGGTAACGGAACCGGTACACCGTACGGTGACCGAAATAAGTATGCTATTTTAAGCAGCGGCGAGATTGACTACGACCCGATCTATACCTATGCCATCCAGCCGGTAGACCAAAAGTGGGTTCAGCCGCCATCCGATGTTGCCCGATTTGTTACAAGAGGATTCGACTTCCAGGGTGTGCTGTCAATAGGTCCCTTTGATCTTCTGCCCGGAGCTTCTGTTACTATACCAGTTGCCTATGTCGGGGGACAAAATGTCCATCAAGATCGCTGGGATTACGATGTTGGATTAGGATATTTCTATTGGCCGGATCACTACCGCGATAATCTCGATTTCTCGGATCTATTTCGCAATGTGCTGGCTTCCGGGCGTGCTTATGATACCCCTGGTCTCGATTCCGATGGTGATGGCTATGCAGGGAAATTTGAGGTCTGTAACGACGATACATTTTATTATGAAGGTGACGGTACTCCTGACCTCAGTCCCGAAGCCCCTCCCCCTCCTCCGAAGATTTGGGTATATCCGATCCGTAACGGTCTGAGAATTCGATTCAACGGCTTTTTATCCGAAACCACACCTGACATCTTTTCAAGTAAAATTGATTTTGAGGGCTACCATGTATTTATAGCTCGCGATAATTGTAAAGAGAGTTTTTCACTGTTGGCTTCGTATGATCAACTTGACTATAATAAATATGTTCTTGTAACTAAC
>QNAG01000185.1 GCA_003641415.1 Candidatus Zixiibacteriota bacterium
ATCGTCCTTGCGCAATAGAGATCGTATCCTGCGGCGTTATGCCTCCTCGACGGCCGAAAACTCCTGAAAGGTACTGTGAAATAAACTCCTACCATCTTTTCCTCCTCAAAGAGTAGTAGCTGATGCGCGAAAAAGCAGAGTGTGGATGAATCGATTCAAAATGCTCGCAGGTGACGACAAAATCGCGAATCTTTCCGTCCTCAACCCAACCAACTAACTCCTCAGCCAGGGCCCTCGACATGTCTTCAACGAACCTCGGGTTCTCGTGCGCGTGTTCGGTAACCCATTTCTCGTCAGGCCTTTTCAAAATGGAAAAAAGAGGTGCGCTCGCTTTCCGCTCCACAAGCTCTACCACCTCCTCAATCCAGATCGTACGGTCATTTAATTCCACGTTCACCTCCGCAACACTCCGTTGGTTGTGAGCGCCTCTGCCTCCTGTCAGTTCCAAAGAACAAGGACAAAGCGATAGATAAGGAACGGACACGGACATCCACAGCTGTTCTTCACCACGAACTCCCTTCCCTATGAAGGCGACATCAACAGGGAGCGGGCTCTCAATCTCAGAAACGGGGGAAGTTTTCGAGACAAGATAAGGAAACTTGAACCTCACGAAAGCGTGCTCTGAATCCAATCTCTCGCGGATCATTTTGAGAAGAGTGAAAACTTTTTCAACAACGGTCGCGTCCCTTTGCTGCGCAACGGGAATCAAAACCTCTGGGAGTCTCGACATGTTTATCCCGCGTGTGTGCGGATTCAAATCACACAGAAGGTCAGCCTCCGCTACCGTCTCGAACGGCGCTCCTTGAGGGCGCAAGACCAAGAGGGACACCTTAACGCCACGTACGCCTACCTCCTCGATGTAAACAGGAGGGAACCCGGTCGTTTGAGATTGTACGTCGGGAAGTTCACGAGAAGTCATTTTAAGACCTCCTCTAAAGAATGTTTTCGCAACTGCAAATCAAAGCAGGGGAAGGATAACAACTCCTCCCTTAAAAAGTCACCAGGTGATCCTCGAGGGACTCGCAAGAAATAGGAGTCGAACCCCTTAGCAAACAGCCATCGCGAAGTACTAATCGCATCCGAGAGGGCGTCAGCGTCCAGTCCCACGATAACCCGACGAAATCCTTTAAGCTTCAGGAGCTCCAACTGCCGTCGCGAAAGCCTTTTCCCGAAAATGGCGAGAGAGTATTCAGGGAGGGGAAAAGTGTCAAAAATCCCCTCAACGAGGACACACGTAGGAGGCGAAACGTAGTCGTAGTGATACAGCACATAGGAAGGGAACCGGTTGAAATACTTAGGTTTTCCGCTCATGAACCGAATCTGAAACCCAACCTCTCTGCCTCCAAACTCGATAGGTAAATACAATCCAAAACGCCCCTGAAACTCGACCAACTTCACCAAAGGAAATCTTTTGTCCAAGTGCTTCTTTTTCAAAAACTCGAAGACTTCGGGGTAAGAAACTTTTACCAATTCGATAGGTAACTCAAAAGGAAAAACACGCTTGTGATCGTCTAACTCTACCGGCTTCAAGGGTACAGTTCCTTCGGAGAGAACGCCAGCGTGACCCTTCGCGTCGCCGCACACCGGACAAGTAATAAGGGTTGTAAAGGCGCGCCAACGCGACTTCGCTCCCAACATGGCAGGGAGCAACGAAGGCGTTACCCTCCCTGAAGAACCACACTTAACGCAATACCACCTGCTCATTTTCTAAGGCCCTTTTCAACTCCTCGGGTGACAACTTCTCAGAAATATGGCAGTGAAGGATCTCGAAATCGACCTTCTTGTAATCCATCAGAAAAGTCATGATCTTGCCAAAGTGTGGTGCATTCCTGATGAACAAACACCTCATCAGCAATTTACGCTTCCCAAAAGGCGTTTCGTCATCGTCGTCATCTCCAATCAGGATTTCTTCTTCCTTTTTCTTACGATCGGAAACCGAAAAGCCCATCTTATCCGCCATCAACTCCCTTCTTTCCTTTTCCTCGCGTTTGCGCGCGTCATCGGAAGGCGCGGGCTCGATGGACAACAACACGTCACAGTTGTACATCAACGCATAAGACTCGCCGATGTGTTGCTTTTGAACTGTACCTACAAGAGCGGACCGATTGGTCCTCGCGATTGTCCAAATCGCAACGTTCTTTTCCTTGGCAAAAGAATGCAATTCGGAGGAAACAATATCCATGTTCTTGTACAGATTGTCACCAAAGTCGGCCCGCACCAGATTGGCGTAATCCAGTAAAAGAACGTCAAACTGAACCCCTTCGCGCTCCTCGGCTTTGTCATACAAAGCCTCAATAGTGGCGAGGGTACATCGCCTCGTACTTACATCCGTCACAACGACGCGCCCTTTCCTTTTCGAGATTCCTTTCAAAACTACTTCGGGGTCGAACCTACCCTGCTGGATCTCGTCCAGAGTGTATCGACCACCACTCGCACGTGTATCATATCGAAACAGGACCTCGTCCGCGGACATCTCCAGCGTCATATGAAGGACGTTAAAGCCTCGTTTTGCAGCTTCGTCTCCTAGCAAAACGAGTAGAAAAGACTTCCCAATCTTTGGGGGCGCTACAATCACACCCAACTGGCCTGGACAAAGTCCCCCGCGCAATAACAAGTTAAGGCTTGAGAAGGGTGTTGGAATTTTACGAATGCTCCAAAGTTCCTCCGCTAACAGTTTTCTCTTCTCTACGCTCTCACCCCAGTTCTCAAACTCTACTTTCCCCTTCTCGAGCCTGATCAGCTGCCTGACAGTTTCCAATACATTGTCAAACCTGTCCTCCCGAATCGAGGAAGCGGCGCTGCGAAGGGCCTTTTCGATTCGCCGCGCCCTTAGGTACTCAAAAGCATAGTCTTTCCAAAACTCAACTTCATCTTCCCGCCAAGGAGGTGAAGTAAAAGCAGAGGAAAGAGTCTCAGCAATGTAGGAAGCTTCGAGCTCGTGGAAATTGCGAACCCTTTTGACTTCTTGAAGCTGTTGAGTCAGTACCTCGAACGAGGGTGTGTTTCCGTATCGAATCCCGTAGTTTTTGATGAGTTGAAAAAGGATCCTGTTCGGAGGAAAGTCAAAATCCTCCGCCTCGAACAACTCCAGGAGTTCGGGGTCATAAACGCGAAGAAAGTACTCGATTATCTTGCGCTCTTTCTGCTCCAATTGTGCTTCCCTAAGAACCGGTTAAACCACTTTTTCGACGCTGCGCACTGTAACCAATAAAAAGGTGAACTCCAAGTACGAGAGACTTCCTCAATCACAAACTCAAAATACTCCGTCAAATCGAACTCGTCGAGCTCGTACTGGGCCGCAAGCTCCGCGATCTTCCGCAAGTTCTGCCACTTCCGATCTCCCTTCCCACTCAAAGGCACAGACAAGCGCAACACAAAAAAAGGGTGAAACTTCTTTACCACGTACTGAAAACACTTACCTACTTTGACGACGTCGTTGACCGAAGGGACTTTCAACTATTCGACCCTCCTCGCTGAGGAACACAATGTCATCGCTCAAACGCTTGTAGATCTTATATCGCGCGAAACTGTGCTTGAACAATAACGGGTGGGCGAGGTCGACAAAATCGATTACCTTCAAAACCTTCCCTTCTTTGAACCTCAGTCCCCTACCGATCCGCTGCTTAGTCACGATCGAGGACTTTCCACCCGCCGCGTTCACAAGAACATCGATGTTCGGATTATCGATACCTTCTTCTATCACGCCCGTGGCAATCAAAACCCCGCTCTGTAACTTGCGCGCCTCGTCTCTTCGCGAGGCAGGAGAAGACGAGTCAATGAAAAGCGCGTTCTTTATCATCTTTTGCAAGTATAAGCCATGTTCTCTCCTGCGAACAATCACTAAAGTCACACCTTCTTTGGTACGACTCTCACAGACCGTCTTTATGAGCTCGTTCCGCTTCTGTCCCCCAACGATGAACAAGGTCTCGGCGTTGTGAAAGTCACTCGGGTCCGTGACGGGTAGATCTTCTTGAACCACAACAAATATGAACTTCGCGTCGCAAGCGAGGTTCTCTCGTTTTATCGTGTCGTAATCCGCAACCTGTACAACGGGACCCAGCAACTTATCCATAATCGTGTCTAGAGCATCGGAGCGACCGCGCGGAGTACCAGTAAACGCGAAACGATAGAAAGCATCACAGTTAGAGACAGCGTTCGTAAACGCTTCACTGACCACACGGTGGCACTCGTCCACTAACAGTATGGGAAAATCCAGAGGCAGGTCCTTCAAGCTCTGGTAGGTCGCAACGAGCGACTCTCCACGAACGCGAGTCCCCCCTGTACAAAGACCCACCGATACACTATCAGGAAACCACGCTTTGAACCGTTCGTAAGTCTGGCGAGCGATGTCCTGACGGTGTGTAACATAAAGGAAAGGTAATCCCAATCGAGACACAATCCCAGCGGCAATTACAGTCTTCCCCGAAGAAACGGACCCATGAATCACCGCTTTTGTCAACTTCAAAGCCTTCTCGACCGCTTCACGTTGAAAGGGTTTCAGCTCAATGTCGAGCTCGAAGGGTCTCCCTCCTTGAGGACACACACGGCGATCAACAACCTCAGGGTACACCCCCATCTGTCCAAGCACGTGCAGTACGTCTTGTAAGAACCCTGTGGGGAACGCGTTCAGCTCGGGGAAGTAGAAGGAGCGCGAAGTGTAAGTCCACTTAACTCCCTTCCTGGTCCGAATCGCGCGCGGGACACGGAAGGTCAAAAGGGACCGTACGATCCTTTCCACTTCTCCACTTAGCGATGCGCTCACTAAAGCGTTTCGAACGACCAAGAGCTGCCTGGTAAATTCTTGGGACATTGCGCATAACCTCCGCAAAAACCAAAATCGGGGTGGGTGATAGCTCGAAATACTCAATCCCTAAGGGAAAGAAAAACCACGACAAGACGCGTAAATACTCTATACGAGGAAGCCCTAACACAACATACTTAAACCCGGGTCGGTGTAAAATCCAAGAAGCCCATCGCAGCAGTTGACGCAAGCTCGAAAGCATAAACACCAACAAGCCCACAGAATGCGCCGGCAGTGCAACAGGATAAGGAAGGAACAGTTCGTCCAAGCACTTTTCGACATCTTTGTAAATTTCTTCGTAAAAAGGAAGAGTGTGAAGCGGGGGTCCATACAAAGACCGTCTAATAGCATATATTCGCGCGTTAGGGACCTCTTCCTTCCAACGAAAAACCTCCAACCCGGTATCAGAAGGAACGTAAACAATGGAAGGTTTTCCTAATTCCGTGTACATCTCGACAAAGTTCCTAACAATTCCCCCGATTCGGTAAAACTGCTCGAAGTCCATTCTCTCCTGAGGGAACACCAAAGGCGGGAGTCCACAAATGGGGGTGTTCCCCTGCCAAGCCACGTTCCAATGTTCCCTAAAAGTGGCAAATCGACGCTTCACAAAATTGGGGCGAATTCTCTTCCCCCAGTAGAACAGCAAACGCTCATCAGGGAGAACCTTATACAGATGAAGAAGGGAGGAGAGAAGAAAAAGTCGGTTAAAAGGAGGATTGTAAAGAGTGAGTATCCAAATGCACGCGCATTCGAACCGATAAACGCACTTTATACAAGGTTCCTCAAACTGGAATTCATTTCGACAACCACGACGCTACCAATAGTCGAAGACTTCGTCGCGTGTACCAGAGCGAAAAAAGTGTCCCCAAGGTTTCATAAGTACTGTACGTTACCAACG
>QNAG01000186.1 GCA_003641415.1 Candidatus Zixiibacteriota bacterium
GCCAGATATGAGCGTATGCTGCTCCCAGCTCTCTGCCTTTGACCAGAGGATTGTCCGCTGCCAGAAGGCTCAGAATAGTATATCCATCTCCGAGAAAGTGTGTTCGGGCTCGGAAGAAATAGAAGAGCAGGCCAGACAAAACAACAAGGCTCAATGAGACCAGCAGGAATTTTCTCTCAGCATTTGGTTTCAAAGCCTCTACCGTTTGATTATTATCGCTTGGTTTCCAGATACAAATCAGTATGCCGGCCAGAACGCCAAGTCCGAGAACGGTCAACCTCATCCACAACGGGAAGTATGCCCAATTATTAAAGCCCCATGTACGTGTCTCTGGAAAGAAAGACGCTACGAAAAACAAAAGTAGCATGAGGCAATACGCTGCTATACAGGTTATTGTCGGGCGTGTTATATTGAAAAACCCTGTTCGCATATAGTTATAATAGGGGATAAGGGGAGGACTGTCAAATCCTGTTAAGATGTGCCGGGGGTCTATCCTGTTGTGGTGGATGATTGGGTGAGACCTGTATTTGAGCCCCAAGTAGTTTTGACTTGCTGTGTCTTATTTGAATTGGGTCGTTTCCATTTTGCTATCTATCCTGGCTTCATTTATGCTTCGCGTAGGCTGGGGGCTTGTCTCCTAGCGAATGTGCCGCAACCATTCCTATCACGCGCGTAGGCTGGGGGCTTGTCTCCCAGCATTGGAACGGCGGACACAAGGCCCGCCGTTACGCGAATTGTGGTTTGACGCTTCCGGTCGAAGGATTGACGACATAAGGATCGAAGAGGATAACCTTAGATTATTTTTGCACGGTCGATGACTGTCTTGCCGTTATCTCTCGTTGGAGTTTCTGAATCTCCGGGAAAAGTTGCTCCAGGGTCTGCTGGGAGCCAACCATATCTTTATTGCGTCCCATCATTTCCAGTTTCAGAGAAATATCCCAAATAATCTCAGCTCCGATATTGCCGGCTGCTCCCTTGAGAGTGTGTGCGGCGTACTCAAGCCCCTTGGCATCTTCAGTGTCGATTGCTTGTTTGATCTGTGATTCCAACTTCGGCAATTCCTCCAGAAAGAGATCAAGCAGTTCGCTGACTAACTCTGCATCACCACCGGTTATAGACAGCGCTTTTTCATAATTCAATATCTGGTTCATAAATCAGTTTTCCTAAAGATTAGCTTTTGACTACCTGTTCACTTTTAGAAGCATTACTGGTGTATTGCTCCAGGCATTCATAAAGCTTAGTCGGGCTAATTGGTTTGCTAATATAATCATCCATTCCACTTTCAAGGCATTTATCCCTGTCGCCTTCCATAGCATTAGCGGTCATGGCTATTATAGGAATATGTCCCCCGACTTCCATCTCTAGTTCTCTGATAGCCTGCGTTGTTTCAAATCCTCCAAGAACCGGCATCTGCACATCCATTAGAATGACGTCGAACTCACCGGTTGTGAAAGCATCAATTGCCTTCTGTCCGTTCTCAACAGCAGTAACTTTGTAACCTCGTTTGTTCAACAGTTTAACAGCCAGCATCTTATTGACAGCATTATCTTCGGCCAGAAGGACTTTTCCTCCAACAACTAGAGGTTTGTTCTTATCTTTGAGGTCCGATGAAATATCTTCGGAAGGCTCTTTCTCTGATGGCGTCTGCGGTTCAACAACCGATGATTCAATAGTGAAATGGATAGTTGTCCCGGGACCTCCAATACCGCTTGTGTTGGTTGGGCTCTCAATCCAAATATCCCCTCCCATCAACTGAACCAATTGCTTTGAAATTGTTGTTCCCAGACCGGTACCCCCATATTTGCGTGTTGTGGAACTATCCGCCTGGGTGAAACTTTCAAAGATTGAATCAAGTTTATCCTGTGGGATACCTATCCCCGTATCTGATACGCTGAATCGCAACAAAGGTGAGTCTGAGCTGCTGTCGTAATCAACGCTGAGAGTAACCTGACCCTCATCAGTAAACTTGATAGAATTACCAATCAGGTTGACAAAAATCTGACTCAAACGGGTGGGATCACCGATAATTTGTTGAGGAACTGAGGATTCAACTTCGAAATTAAGTTCCAGGCCTTTCTCCTGCGCCCTGAAATTCAAAGGTTTGATTGTAGATTCAACAAATTCACGAATATCCAGAGGAATCATTTCCAGTTTCATTTGACCGGCTTCAATCTTGGAGAAATCAAGGATATCATTAATGACTTGTAACAGGTGATCAGCAGAAACCTTAACCATCGTCAGGTACTCTTTCTGCTCATCAGTCAAGTCGGTATCCAGTGTGAGTCCGGTCATTCCTATAATACCATTCATTGGAGTGCGAATCTCGTGACTCATGTTGGCCAGGAATTCGCTTTTTGCTTTAGCTGCTGTCTCAGCTTGATCTCTTGCAAGACCTATCTCTTCAACCAGTATTTTTAATTGATTAGCATTTTGTTCCTGGAATTCTTTAGCTATTCTCAAATCTTCTGCATACTTTTCCAATTCCCACTCTGATTGCTTGCGATCAGTAATATCACGAACCACTGCCTGCAACATCTGACGCTCTCCCAGATTCATTCGATTGAGCAACACCTCTGCAGGGAATGGTTTTTGGTTAGTGCGCTGGTGTATCCAGTCGAAACGAGTGCTACCTTCTTCCATAGCAATTTTCATGTGTTCCTGAGCAAGGGTCATTGAATCGCTGCCATCGGGTTGGTTTGGTGGTGAGAGTTCCGCCGGATGATAGGAGCAGAATTCTTTACGGGTCTTGCAACCAAACATTTCCAGTGTGGCGCTATTGCAGTCAAAGAAACCTTTTTCATCCAGAAGCATAACGGCATCACTCGATGAATCATAAAGGGTTCGGAATTTTTTTTCACTCTCTCTAAGTTGTTCCTCAGCCAGTTTGTGTTTGGTGATGTCGGAAAAGATACCTTCAACCCCAAGGATATTCCCTTTCTTATCATGGTAATAATGACTACTTATCATGATTGTAATGGGAGTTCCATCTGACTTTTTTAGAATTAACTCTTTATTGTCAATTATACCTTCATTTCTCAATTCTTGAAGAAACGCTTCACGTTCTTCAGGAATCGCGTAGAACTCTTTAGCGATATTTCGTCCGATCATTTGATCAACTGAATCATAACCCAATAGTCTGGCGCCGGATGGACTAACCATAGCAAGATTGCCGTTGGTGTCGGTTCGGTAGAAAACGTCCTGGATATTCTCGAGAATTGTTTTGTACTCATCCTGTCTTTCCTGCAATGTTCGATTTAGTAGTATTGACCTGAACATAAAAATGATAGAAATGGTTAGTAATGTAAAGATACCAAGTAACCAGTGCCAGTAGTTCCTTAGTACGTTTCGAAAAGTTACTCTCCCATAATTCTCATAGGGTCTCAAGCCGAGGGATTTCAGGCACTCATGTACCGGATGATAGTTAAGGGGAATCGTCCAACCGGCGCATCGTGCGGCTCTTGCGGCAGCGTTATCTGGGGGCATTGATATCAAAACGGCCGATACCTTTTCGGCTATCTCTGTTGGAGTGTTTTTACACTTAGCGAAAGGCCACTCTGGATATATATCTGTAGAGTGCTTGAAAGGGAAATAGCAAGTGTGCTTATTGGTATGATCGTGCGCAAATACATAAAAGCTGTCCAAGCTGATTTTGCCGTCCATCGCCATGTGTTCGAGCGCATCTGTACGGACAGCGCCCGCATCAACTTGTCCATCCCGTACTGCATAGACAACTGCATCATGGGTGCCACTAAAACTTAGGTTGGCAAAGTCCTCGTAGGGATCAATCCCGTGTTCTTTCAGTTCTCGCCAAACTGCCAACCATCCGCCAAGTGAAGTCTCATCGGCGGCCATAAAAGTTTTGTCTTTAAGGTCTTTCAGATGTTTCAAATCTTTACGATCTGCTCTGCAGATAATCACTCCGCCGTAAACCGTGTATCCTTTGCCCATTCGCAGATTTTTCAGTGTTGCGATCCGGCTTGTGCCATAAAGTGACTCAAATGCCACATACATGGATGAATTCGTCAGGACAAAATCCACTTTTCCATTTTCAACTGCAGGTTCGATTTCTTTAAAGTTAAGCGGGATTATCGAGAAAGAGTATCCTGGGATTTTGGCGGTTAGATATTCGGCAGTCGGGGTCCACTTCTCCAGACACCTTTCTACACCGCGTTTGGCTAAGACTCCGATTTTGCACTGCTTGTCGATGCTGTCAGCCGATACCGCCGATGACAGGACAACCAGAGATATAATAGAAATCACTAATACAAATGTTCTGATGTTTCTCAACATACTTTTCATTCCCGAATATGACTGCGACACAAAAATCTTTCAATCTAAGGCAAGGCTATTACATTATTAATATTATCGGTAATATGAGCACTTGTCTTTCGCCTCTTATGTAGGACTACGAAAAGATTTTACGGGGGTATTGCTTTAGATTAGTAAAAGATAAGGCTACCTGGTTCTTTGTCAAAAAGATACATGAGTAGGGTGGAACCCCTTGGCGGTTCCGCCATTGCTTATTGGTGTGACACAAGGCCGCACCCTACGGCGGGATAGGAATGGTTGCGGCATAGCCACTGGAGGACAAGCCACCAGCCTACGCGGAACGTGAACGGCATCTTTTGGGACAACCTCCTAATCGACTATAGAAAACCAACAGAGTTGGTCAGGAGGTGTGCTCGTCGAACTTGGTAAAGTACGTTTTCGATAGCTGGTAGGGAGTGAAATCCCCTTCCGCATTGCCCGGCTCAATGATTCCCATCTCTTCGGCGAAGTCGAAAATCTGCGTGATATCGGAGCGAGAACCCAACTTCAAATCTTTGTACTCCTCATCACCGGCAGACCATTGGCCCTCTTTTTTTCCCAGAGCGCCGATGTGTTCCTTGCACAAAGTATACAGGAACTGCTGTATGGAATGCTGGTTGTGCGGATACCAATCAATCTTTGGCTGTGGCATAGGCATGGGCGCACCGAGAGTTATCTCGTACTTAAAATACTTGTAACTTGCCGTATCCATACTCTATTTGTCGGTAATTTTGATTGTTTCCGCAACATAAACTTTCAGAGAAAACTGATCCTCCTAATTTCTATGATATAACACTATCTCAGTGTTTTGAAAATATTGAGCACGTGGTGGCAATCACAAAACTGCTTGCCTTTTAAGGAGGACTGTTTATATTCAAGCCGCTTATAAACCAGTACTGACTGAACGATCAGTAGTTAGGTTAGATAAGCAGACAATGCATTTATGCATTGGCAAACATTTGATATTGATGCGCCATTAGCTCAGTTGGTAGAGCAGCTGACTCTTAATCAGCGGGTCCGGGGTTCGAATCCCTGATGGCGTATTCTTTTATGTAAGAACGAATTAGCGCGACTCCCTGAGAACGATATACTTGAAATAGGTGGGAAAGGAGGCGCGGAGGGCAGATTTTTCTGATTGCCTTCGGGGTGTGCTTAGAGTATCTTGAACTATGTCCAGTGCAATTGCCGGATCAGCCGGCATCGGAGGAATCCACCTGTGACTCAGAAACCAGAATCTAATCCAAACGGAGAAACGGGTAGGGCTTACACGATACGCGTCTTAGCCGTCATGTCTTGTAGTATCGCAGCAGGGTTGGGAGTCTTGTCCGGAAATCTCTTTGGACTTGCCTTCGGTGGATGTTTTGTTGCGGCTGCTGTTGGTATA
>QNAG01000187.1 GCA_003641415.1 Candidatus Zixiibacteriota bacterium
AAAGATTTGAGGTTGACACCAGATACCAGCGTAGCGGATCAGCGCCGAAAGTTCTGACCGTCTCAAAGGGATCAACGGTGTTTCCCTTGCTCTTCGACATTTTCTTACCTTTTTTATCGAGGATCAATTCGAGAACTATCACGTTCTCAAAAGGGGGTTTGTCGAACAACACGGTTGAAATGGCCAACAGCGAGTAGAACCAGCCACGGGTTTGATCAACAGCTTCCGAGATGAACTGAGCCGGATATTTGGTCTCAAATTCCTCTTTGTTCTCGAAAGGGTAATGCCATTGGGCGTAGGGCATAGCCCCAGAGTCAAACCAGCAGTCAATCACCTCTGGCACCCGGGTCATTGTACTACCACATTCACAGCGGAGCTTAACCTCGTCCATCATCGGTTTGTGAAGGTCAACATCGTTCGGCACATCGATTCCGTCCTGACGTAGCTGTTCAATAGAGCCAACCGCTTTTTGAGTACCACATTTCGGATCGTCACATGTCCAAATCGGCAAGGGCGTGCCCCAAAACCTCTCGCGTGAAAGTGCCCAGTCAACATTGTTTTCCAGCCAGTCGAGCATACGCCCGGAGCGGATTTCATCAGGATACCAGTTGATAGCGTTGTTGTTCTTGATTAACTGGTCCTTGAATTTGGTAGTCTTGAGGTACCAGGACTGCCGCGCAATATAGATCAACGGCGAATGACACCTCCAGCAGAACGGGTAGTTATGCTCGTAGAGTTCTTTCTTGAATAGCTGACCGGTTGCCTTGAGGTCCTTGATTATGATTGGATCAGCGTCTTTGATGAACATCCCGGCATACGGTTCGGCAAAGTCCTTGAAAATTCCATTGGCTTCGATAGCCTGAAAAACCGGCAGGCCATATTCCTGACCAACCAGGTAGTCATCAGCACCGAATCCGGGGGCTATATGGACAATACCGGTACCATCTTCGAGCGTAACAAAATTAGCGTTGAGGACGAAATAGGCTTGATCGGCCTGGTCCTTGAAGATATTAAACAGGGGCTCATAGCGACGTTTGAGAAAATCAACCCCCTTAAATCGCTCCAATGTTTCTTTGGATTCACCGAAGACCTTTTCCACTAACGCTTCAGCCAGTACCAATTTCTCACCTTCGTGCTCAACCAAAACATAATCCGCATCAGGTTTCACACAAAGCGCGGCATTGGATGGCAAAGTCCAGGGTGTAGTCGTCCAAACCAGATAACTGAAATCAGCATCGGCTGCTTTTACCTTAACAAAAATCGAAGGGTCTTTAATCTCTTCGTATCCTTGAGCAACCTCGTGGCTGGAGAGTCCAGTTCCACACCGAGGGCAGAAAGGAACTGTCTTATAGCCCTTATATATAAGGCCGCGATCGTAGAAGTTCTTGAGAATCCACCAGACCGATTCGATATAATCATTAGTTAAGGTCACATAAGCATCATCAAGGTCAATCCAATAGCCGATACGTCTGGTGATTTCATTCCATTCGTCGAGATATCTGAAAACCGACTCTCGACACTGCTTATTGAACTTCGCGATGCCGTATTCCAACACCTTAGATTTGGATTCGAGCTTCAGGCTCTTCTCAACCTCAATTTCCACCGGTAAACCGTGGGTATCCCAACCCCCCTTGCGGTCTACCCGAAAACCCTGCATGTATTTGTAACGACAAATAAGGTCCTTGACTGTGCGCGAGATGATATGATGAATACCGGGGTGTCCATTAGCGGTAGGTGGGCCTTCATAAAATACAAAATGAGGTCTGTCTTTTGCTACTTCCTGAGCTTTATTGAAGATGTGATTCTGTTCCCAGAACTCAATTATTCTCTCTTCGGCTGTAGGTAGCGAGAAGTCGTCTTTTAATGTGTTGAATCTCATGTTTTTCAATCTCTTATGCGTGATCGGCCACAGTGGTTTAACTCCTTTTACAGCTTAGCAATTTACTTTAATCGGCATTTTTTGTAAAGACTTTTAAGACTTTGATAACCAAGCAATTCAAACAAACACAAGTTTACAGAAATAACTCTTAGGGAACATAAAAAAATACAAACGAAATGGCGTTGATGATTAACCAACGGTGGGACAGGTTGGTGATAATTCTTCAAGCAGTCGCACAATTCTCTTGGTATCAAATGGTTTCTGCAGAAATCCGTCAGCCTGAGCGGAATCTGAATCAGGGGTAGCATAATCATCTGCGAAGAAACCGGTAATAAGGATAACGGGAAGGTCGGGATACTTTGACTTAATTCGATTCATAAGCGTAATACCGTCCATTCCGGGCATTTTAATATCTGCAATAACAGCGTCAACTGATCCGTTCTCAAGTTCCCGCAAGGCCTCATTTCCACCTTCTACAGCTGTCGGAATAAAGTTATTGAGACGTAAAGTGTCGCTAAGTGTCTGTCGAAACATGTCATCATCATCAACTACCAGAACTTTCCTAATCGAATCCTTAATTTCTTCCTTTTGCCCTGCAAGCGCTTCCTCGATCAGCTGTTCCATTGCTGATATTCTGAATGGCTTGGCGAGGAATCCGTCAGGAGATGCCCGACCCATTATCTCCGGTGTGGCATAACCGGTGATGAGAATCACCGGCATGTCAGGGTAGTAGCGTCTTGTTTTATGAAGAAGCCGAATACCATCGATGCCCGGCATTTTGATATCTGATATCATCAAATCATATGGCGTCTTCCTCAATTTTTCGAGCGCTTCTATACCGTCAACAGCAGCTTCCGCCGGATAACCTATTCCTTCCAAAGTATCAATCAGCAGTTCACGAAGGTTGTTGTCATCATCAACCACCAATATATGAATTTCGCTTTTTTTCATTATCAGGCTCTAATGATTTGCAACAATTGCTCAACTTTTTTATCGAGAGTGGCTTTGTCTTCAGCTTCAACATTGAGACGCAGCAAGGGCTCGGTGTTCGATGGACGGAGATTGAACCAGAAGTTATCAGCTGTCACTGTCAGACCGTCCTCATTATCCTGTTCGTATGAAGAAAAGGTTTCGCGGACTTTTTCAATAGTGTCCAAAACCGAGCCAACCCGGCTGTTGATCTCTCCTGAACGTACATAGGGATCGATTTCCGCAATCATCTTGTGCAGGGGACGCTTTTCAATCGAGAGAAGTTCCAAACATACCAGAAACGCAATAAGGCCGGAATCTGCAAACCAGTTGTCACGAAAATAGAAGTGACCAGAGTGTTCGCCACCGAAGATAGCATTGTGTTTCTTCATCAACGGTTTAATCAGGGCATGGCCGACCCGGGTTCGAATAGCAGTACCACCCATTTTGGTAACCAGTTCCGGAACAGCGTGCGAGCAAATAAGGTTGTACAGAATTGTTTCTCCCTTGTTTGTTGTTAGCAGCGACTTAGCCACCAGCGCGGTGACCATATCACCCCCAACCTGACGACCCCTTTTGTCAACCAGGAACATGCGGTCAGCATCGCCATCGAAAGCAGCTCCGAAGTCAGCGCCAGTTTCTTCAATTCTACGGCACAAATCTTTGAGGTTTTCCAACTCAATTGGTGAAGCTGGATGATTGGGAAAGCTACCGTCCAGATCAAAGTACAACTCGTCCACTTGCAACGGGAGCTGATTCAGAACTGGAGGAAGTGTAGCTCCAGCCATACCATTACCGGCATCAATAACAACTTTGAAGGGATTAATCTTAGTTGGGTCGATGAACGACAGGCAGTGTTCTGCGTAATCATGGGAGATGTCTTTACGAATAAGAATTCCCGGTTCCGGAGATTTGGGCATCGGGGTATCGTTCTGGATGAACTTAAGGATTTGATTAAGCCCCTCCTGTCCCGACAATGGCTCAGCATTGCGCCGACATATCTTAAATCCGTTATATTCCTTGGGATTGTGACTCGCGGTAATCATTACTCCTCCGTCAAGTGCCATTTTGCCAACAGCGAAGTATAATCCGTCCGTGGAAACCAGACCGATATCCACCACATCTACACCGCCGTCGTTGATACCACGAACGAGATGTTCAAATAACTCATTTGAAGATAAACGCATATCTCTGCCCACTGCAATCGACTTTGGTTTGAGTATGTTGGTTAGAGCATAACCGATTTGGTATGCAATCTTCGAGTTAAGTTGATCGGGAACTATTCCGCGAATATCGTAAGCCTTAAAGATGGAACTGTCTACAGTCATCAATCACCTCAAGATTTACAAAAAGATAAACTGTTTTAGCTCCTCGCGTCAATTTTAATTTTTTTAGTTTATTCCGAACAATTCTTTGCAAAAGAGCCTTTGAAACCTGATTGATCTCCGGGCACTATCCCCTTGATAATTGTGATTGTGATGCTTACTTATATAAATATGCGCTTTTTTGTTAAATGGACAGGGTATGTGTTTATGGGTTTCCTTGCACTGTATCTCTGCCTGGTTATTGTTGGCGGAGGATGGGGCGATAAAGACCCGTTGCCGACAACATTCACGAGCGTTCCTCTTCCCCTTTTTTTCGCCCACCGAGGAGCAACTTTGTGCTATCCAGATAACAGTGATGGAGCTATTGGTGATGCCGCCCGGTTTGGATTCCCCGGTATAGAACTCGATATCCAATTCTCAGCCGATAGCAATTTCTTTATTTACCATGATCCGTCTATCACGCCCCCGATTGGCATGTCTTTGCATGCCTGCAGCTTAACTGTTAACGGACTTCGAAATCAACGTCTAAGTTTTCAGGGGAAAGAGACCAACGAATCACCTCCTCTGTTAGCTGACATCGTGGAGAAATACAACGATCAGTTTCTATATTACTTTGACATGAAGCGATATGGCCATAAAAATATATTCCAGTTGGCCCGTGACATTACTGCATTTGTAAATCAACACAGCCTTAACGATAGAGCTATCGTTGCCAGCGCACATTTTTGGTTTATTATCTATCTTGAATATTCTCAGCCCGATATTTTGACAGCCCTGGAAGGTTTCTCAACTAATCATCCCTGGTTGCTGTCGCTTCTGCCACGCAAATTTAAGCCGGATTTCATTGCTTCGCGCCAGGCTACAATTACTAATGGTTTCACCGAATGGCTTCGGAAAACAGGAATGCAGAACCGGTATATTGTGTACCATGCAAATAAGAAGACGTTTAAGCCAACATTGGAACAGGGCGTTCAGATGTTCATCATTGATTATGAGAGCTACTTGGACGAATATTTATCTACATCAGATAGCGAGGGTGTCGAATTTCAATTCTCGACAAGTCATTGGGTGTCTCCTTTCTAAATAGTTCAAAATCTAAGGATACATCATACCCTCCACACACTTCTAAAGATATTACCACAACCTGATAGAAATGTGATATGCTTATTCTCTCCACTGATTTATATTTCGATCAGAAACTGTATCTCGTAAAGAATTGGAGTTGAAGCTGAGAACGTTCTTTCGTCATGTCACAATCTTTTTAATATCTATTTTAATACAATAGTGTCCGGTAAAAAATTAAATTTGGCATGATAGGAAAGCCATAATTTGGTATATTTATTGACCGGACAGCATGAATTGCTCTTTAGAATGAGCATATATATCCAATTTTACTACGAGAAAGAAATAATCGCATATTGGAAACAAACGTTTTTGAGATATAGAGTGATTCTCATAAATATTTTCCGTTTGGGTTTAGAAAAAACTAGACTTTTGTAAGTTGATGTGCCATAGATT
>QNAG01000188.1 GCA_003641415.1 Candidatus Zixiibacteriota bacterium
ATGGCGAGACTGGCTTACTTGTCCCAGTCGATGATCCGAAAGCTTTGGCAGAGGCTATTATAACACTATCACAAGATGTCGATCTAATGAAGAGAATGGGTGATGCAGGATACATCTTCGTGCGTGACAATTTTAGCTGGGACCAATCCCTTGATATGATGACCGGACTTTACGAAAGACTGATTGATGAAGCAGACCAAACGTAAAAAGATACCGTTATTCGATCTCAAGCTGTCGTCCAAGGCAAAGAAAGAAGTAGCGGCGGTACTAAACGAGGGTTGGCTAACATCCGGACCACGCGTTAAAGCATTCGAAAAAGCAGTAACCAAACTCCTTGGTGTCAAATACGCAACGGCAGTGAGTTCATGCACTGCTGGACTTCACTTGGCCCTGAAAGCTGTAGGAGCTGGTTCTGGACGAGAAATTATCACTACCCCTTTTACCTTTGCAGCAACTATTGAAGCTATTATTCAGGCCGGTGCTCAACCCGTTTTTGCTGATATCAATCCGCAGACTCTGAACATTGATCCCGATGAAGTTGCCCGCAAGATAACAGATAATACATTGGCTATTGTACCGGTCGATATCGCAGGACACCCGGCAGACTACATATCACTAAACCAAATCTGTGATGCCAGGTCCCTAGTTCTTCTGGCTGATGCAGCTCATTCTATTGGCGCTTTATGTGGAAAACGGTCGATTCCGAAAATGTGTGATGGAGCTGTTTTTTCATTCTACTCCACAAAGAATCTCACCTGTGGAGAGGGGGGTATGGTGGTTTCCCGACACAAAGTAATGACGGATCGAGTGAGACTACTGGCCCGCCATGGTCTGACTTCAGGTACATATAGTCGAAAAAGTTCTGGGAAGTGGGAATACGATGCTATAGCAGCCGGCTATAAAGCGAATATGTCTGATCTTCATGCTGCAGTTGGACTCGGACAACTTGCTTCATTTGAAAAGGATCAAGCGGCCAGAATAAAAATAGCCGAACGTTACTGCAAGAATCTATCCCCGCTTGAGGATTTCATAGAGATCCCCAAGATTGCAAAGGGATACAGTCACGGTTGGCACCTTTATATTATTAAACTGCACTTGTCGCATCTGCGTATTGACAGGAACGGGTTTATAGCGGCAATGTCTCGCCAGGGTATAGAATGTGGTGTACACTATAAACCAATTTTTGAGCTTTCGTATTATCGTGATAGATATGGCCTCTTACCACAATATTTCCCCAATGCAGCCTATGCCGGTCAGTGTGTAGTCTCTCTGCCTTTATACCCTGGAATGAAAATGGCTGATGTCGATATTGTTTGTGAGGTTGTGGAGAAGCTGGTACGTAGATACACCCGGTAAAGGGCTCGACAATACCAGCCCTGACCGATATTTCTATCAATAAAAAAACCCGCCGGATAACCAGCGGGTTTATCACACAAAAAGCTATTTTACAACTTTGAATTTATATGGTCCGCCCCAGTCAGGTTCATGGCTTGAAGAAGAAACCGGACCCGCAAACAACCAACGACCACCGGGGGGGTAAAAAGCCGAGTCAATAACGACTATTCCCGGCTCCGGGAAAATTATGTCAAACGAGAGGCACTTATGGATTTCGTGAGGTTTGTATTCTTGTTGTACACAAAGACCGCCAAATCCGATCAACTCTGGAAGGGTACCATCCCAATCAGTCTCCACGGCGAAAACACCACCGAAATTCCAAATCGAATTGTCCTCCCAACCGTTATAGCCATTTATATCGCCGTTTTTGTTCAGACCGTTGCCACTGTCGGTAACATGGATGATATTCTTGATTTCTTTCGAGACAATCGAAAATCCGAAAGAAAAACCAGTATAAATCGAATCATTGGCAATGTAGATGTCAACCGATACTGGTTCGCCGGCTTTGATAGTGCTTTCGTTCACAGCACCCGGTCCGGACAGCTTCATACTGATTGACCCCGCGAGAGACAAACTCGTCATAACCACAATCAACACTGCGGATATGCCAAGAACCTTCAGGATATTCATACCTTACTCCGTACAACAATTAGGGTTATATAAGTTTCGATATTATACACTCTATCGGCCAAATTGGCTATTCAAAATAGGTTTGTTGTTAGAAATTGTCAAACTGATTTAAGGGAAAAAAACAATATAAGAGCATCTCGGCGACCTTGCTTATCTTATCTCCCAATCTCACCCATAAGTTGAAAAAATGCTGATGACTATGATAAAATGTGATCTTTAGTCAACCATAGTCGCATGGAAACAAAGGGCACCAGAGGCATAATATATTTCTCCCAGCCGAGGTATGAGAACGGCATCGTCATCAGGAATAATAAAATCGAAAGATCCAAGAAGAAAACGAAGTCAAAATGTGCTTGTTTGATACTGCCCCGGATACCCTTGAGAACAATAGCCAGAATTGGCAGACCCAGCATAAAACAGACAAAGAAAATGCCCTGTTCCAGCCATTTCGCATCGTAAATCCACACTATCAGCCGGTTGAACAGTCCAACCGTGAAGGTGTTGTTGGCAATATCGTATTTCGATGGACCAACTGGCGCGAACCAGTATAACCATGAAACAACAAAACAAATCAAAAGAGTCTTCCAGTCATTGTAGATTTTTCTCCACTTCAGAACAACAATTGGCAGTTGATATGCAAATAGCAGACAAATATAGAGAATGAGGTAGTTGGGGTGAAAGATAAGACTTTTCTCAAGGTACAGGTTTCGCAAGGTATTGTCTGGACTAAGTCCCCCCCAGAGTACTATCAGAAAAACCAGCGGCAAAATAGAGGCAAAACCAGCCCAAAGCATTTTCGCTGAATCTTTGCGTTTTTCTTTTAGCCAGATTATCAGGGAATAGACAACAGTAGCCGCAATCAAAAAGACAGCATAATGCCGACACAACAATGCTGCCGCGCACGACAATCCCAATAACAGGGGGTTCGTTCGCACAATAGCGAGAGCAGCGGCTATAAGGAACAAAATGGCCAAGCCATCGGTGAAAACAAAAATAGAAAAACCAACCATGTATGGATGAACGGATAGAAAGAGAGCCATCCAGAAAGCGACTTTTCCTTCCCCGGTTATAATGAAAATAAGCCGATGGAAGAGAAGATAGCATATCAGTGCAATCAGGACAGAGAGGATTCTCAGGCTTGACAGCTCAAATCCAAAGAGCCTTCCCCAAAACGAATATATAACAAACGGCAGGGGCCCAGACATCTCGTTGTAATGAGTGAGCGTATTGAGATTAAGGTTGCGACCAAAGAGATTAACGGTTTCAACAAAATGGCCTTCATCTCCCCATGCAGGGCGATTCAGACCGGCAACAATGATTACTGTCAATTGCAGTAAGATGATTGCAAGTATAAAAAACGTGAGAGATCTGCGGTAGGAGTTCATGTGTCTTTCAAATTATAGACATTTAGAAACGGTAGCTGATACCAACAATGGCAAGTCGAGGAAGTTGGTTGCTGGATGCTTCCGGAGCCCTTAAGTAGTGATTCCAATAATAATTGGTAATGTTATATCTGTTATATGCATTCATCAAATCAACATAAAGAACCAGCTCTGACTGGTTAAAGACGAAATGACGCTCACAGCGTAAAGTGAGTGAATGATAATCCGGCAATTGCGCTTCGTTAATGTGCGGCGTGTCATAAAAGGGATGGTTATAAAACTCTGATTTCCCAATATCATAGGGAGTATGAGGTAGTCCGCCGCCATAGGACCAATTAGCCGAAATAACCCAGGATCTGGTTGGGGAACAGGTCAGGGACATATTTACTGTGTACCTGTTATCCCCTGCACGTCGACGCAAATCGCCATTGCCATCACGGTATTTTGCACTTGTGTATGTAGCCGAGAAATTGCCGGACAGTTTTCTGCCCATAACGAAGGAACCCGAAAGTTCTATACCTTTAGCGTAAGCCTTTCCGCAGTCGCTGATAACCTCGTGACCAGCGAGGAAACCATAATTCTTGATTAATTCATCAAGCAGGAACGCTGTTGGAAGCGAACTGTCTGCAGGCATGTTGGAATACGTTTTCCAGTAGCCTTCCAGAACGAGACGGAGACCCTCGTTCAGTCGCCTTTCAATCCCTGCTATCAGATGAACAGCACGAGGATCCCTTAGAAGCTTTCCTTCCTCGGTCAGTAGTGATATCGTGAAAGGTAAAAATTGATTGTACACACCGACTGCAGCATAACAGGAAGACATATCATCAGGGTAGTATGTAACCGCAAAGCGTGGCGAAAGGTGAGTATTGCCGTTGTATTCCGAGCGGTCGATTCGTAATCCTGCGCTGGTTTTCAAACAATGCCAGGGCTGCCAGATGTGCCCGGCGTGTACACCGTAAGTTACTGTTGATATTTCCTCATCCACACTATCTATAATTCCTGCATATCCCTGAGAACTAACGAATTTGCCAATTGTGTAATCGTAATCATGATTTGTGTACTCTGTTTCAAAACCAAAACTGGCTGTGGTGTGGGACGAGATTGGTATATGGTGCACGGTTCTCAGGGCAATTGATTGTTCGTTCGATTGGTTTTCAAACAGCGGTATGCCATAGGATGTAAATGAGTTGTCATTTCCCCAGTCGGCGCAAGTGTATGCCAGCGATGTCTGTGACAATCCTTCTTGATTCCAGTGATTAACCCAGTTCACACCAAAAGTTCCGGTCGTGTATTTCAACTTCCCACAGTAACCAACATTGGCTGAATGCGCTACATCGCTAGGGAGGTCCATATCACCAATGCCAGCGACTGCAAGGAGAGTGACCGTTGACAACGAATCATAATCCCAGGTTACTTTCCCAACCAGATCAGAGTAATCGAACTCACCTTCGACATCGATAACTTCGTTGAGAAGACCGACTCGTGTTGAAAGTAGCCAGTCACCATGTCCTCCCCTGATTGGCCCTTCAACAGTGGCGCTTACACCGGCCATATCAATTGCTCCCGCCCCGTGGAAACGATCTCGAGCTCCGTTTCGCAATGAGATATCCGTCACCGAGGACAGGCAATTACCATACTCTACCGGGTATCCGCCAGTGCTGATAGTGATACCATCGACAAGATCAGTGCGCAACAGACTTAATGGCCCTCCACCGGAATTCTGCGAGGGGAAATGGTTGATGTTTGACATTTCGATGTTATCAATGTAAAAGGCATTTTCGATAGGTGAACCCCCACGCACAACAAGATTATTAAAGATATCACTTATTTGCGACATCCCTGTTGTTGTTGAGAGAACCCGACCTATATCACCAAACGATCCCGGTTGGTGGCTGATTTCCTCTGCGGAAAAGTTTTTGACACTAACAAAACCCTGCAATGATATGGATGCACTATCGCCGACAACTACGATTCCTTCACTCTCAATTGGGACCTTCCTAAGCGAAATGCTCAATTGAACAACTTGATGTAGAGCGACATGAATGCTTGTAATAGTGTCTGTAGCATAGCCAACGTAGCTTGTTTGGATTTCGTAAGCTCCATTTTTCAGGCCGGCAAAACGGAAATAGCCAGCCGAGTCGGTCGCTGTAGTTTTATTAACACTAATCAGACTGACACTGGCCCCCACGAGCGGTATCAGAGTCTCTCTATCAACAACACGACCTTCGATGTTGCCCATGTGAGGTGCTACGCCTTTAGCG
>QNAG01000189.1 GCA_003641415.1 Candidatus Zixiibacteriota bacterium
AGTTTGCCTGCGAAAGGCAGATAAAAATCCTCGAACTTCAACTGATTTGACTTATCTGTGCGATACATTATTGTCTTCCAGGCGCAAGCTTTTGGAACCATTTACAATAAAACCCGTTCACCAGGAACTATACAACACAAACATATCTATTAACAGATAAAGACTTAAACTTTATTCACCAAACCCTACTGTATAATAATCCAGCATAAGCGATTAAAATAGAACTGCACACTAATCTTGGTAGAAACGTCTAAAAAATTAGAAAAATATCTTTTTGGGGTTGTGTATAACAACCATGATGTATATATTCTTTGCCTGTAGTTAAGATTATGAGGAGTAAAAAGGAATATGAAAAAGATTTCGGTATTTTTTGTTTTTGTAGTTGTTGGAATGTTGTTTGTCAGTTGTCAAGATGATTATTTCCTTGAGCCACCCTCTTCGCTGGCTGGTAACTATGAAGGGATATATACAATTGAGGAAAGAACCGGCAGTAATGTGGTTGTCTATGAACAACGTATTCTCTGGATATTTACTGATTTTACATGGAATCTGAAAATCGATTTAGACAATATGACCGATTTCTGTATCTGCGAATCCTACGGGCGGTATAATCTTGAGGACAAAGTACGTCTATCCATTGACGGCTCCAATCCCGAAGGTGAATTGTGTGAATCTTGTAATTCAGGTTACGATCCTGTGGGTGAGTTTGAGCTTGATCGTTCTACTGGTGATGTTATTCTTACGCAACTGACAACGGCAGATGATGGTAAAACAACTATGAGGCAATTAACTCTTAAACGTGTATCAGCTGAATCTACAGAGTAGAGGACTAGTGAAATAACACGTCCTTAAAGACAGGGACTAAATGTCCCTGTCTTTTTTTAATATCACTCACAGCAGAATCAATCCGGCCATCATCAGTATGAAAAGATCGAAACTGCTTTAGTCCCGATGGTAATACTTTTAGAAGGAACACTGACGCTTCATCTCTTCAGGGGGTTGTAATTCAGAGGTGGAATCTCATCACTTATCGCCGTAGAGGGACAAGATTGGTTTTCTCTAACTTCACTTAGCGGCGAATCTTGTGTTCGCCGTCCCTCGACTCCGTTCGGGATGACTTATGCTGGGAGATAAGCCTCCAGCTTACACAGAATTTGAACAACGTCCTTTGAGGCAACTTCTTCATGGATGTAATTCGATCTTTCCCTAAGGTTAAAGACTTAGGACACCCAGCGATCGGATCATTATTATGACAAACGCTATTTTCATGAAAGTTTGATACATGAAAAAAGCAGACCCACTAGGGGTCTGCTTTTTTAGATATCTATATTTTCGCAGGTATCAGTTACCGCTGCTCGTTGTTGAAAGGATCAGACCATTCTCACCAACAATCCATAAATCGGTATAGGTAGAATCACTCACTGCGATATTGTTCAGATTGGCTGAGGTAGGACTAGGTTGTTTTGTCCATGTCTCACCGCCATTAATAGTGTATAGAATAGTTCCGCCATAACCTATTACCCAACCGGTTAGCTCATCTTTGAAAAAGACAGTATTCAAGCCATTGGAAGTTCCCGAATTCTGTTCAGTCCAAGTTGTACCGCTATCGAGTGTATTCAAAATTATGCCATCCTTGCCAACTGCCCAACCGGTTGTGTCATTAACAAAGGTGACATCATAAAGGTCTGTGCTTATCGTATCAATGGTAAGGTCGATCCATCCTAAACTGTCGCTTTCTGTTTTCAAAATCGTACCGTTCATTCCGACAGCCCAACCGGTTTCTTCGTTGATAAATACGATTCCGTTTAAGTCATTGGTTGTTTGTAATTCCATTTTTTCCCATTCAAAACCGCCATCGGTAGACTTTAGAATCTTGTCCCCGGCAACAATCCAGCAATGGTTATAATCCAGGGAAAACACATCTTCAATTGCGAGAGTAGTATCGGGCAGTTCACCGTAGTATATCAGTCCCTTTTCCCATGTTTCTCCACCGTCAATTGTTTTCAAGATTACCCCGGTGCCGGGAGTGATACCATGCTGTCCAACGCAGAAGCCGGTGTCAGCATTCAGGAACTGAACTTTGGTAAACCATTCTTCAACATAGTACTCTGGATTGCGGCGTCTGTATTCCCATGAATCTCCCCCATTGGTTGTCCTTAGAATAGCCGCTCCGTAGCCTACCGCGAAGCCAAGACTGTCATTAACAAAAGTAATGTCCATAAGCGATGGGGTCGGAATAGTTCCACTGTTATTTGGTTCCCACGTCGAACCATCATCAGTCGATTTTAAGAGAGTCAGTGAACCAACAGCCCAAAAATCGTCCGAAGCTACATGAGCGATATCATAGAGGTCGAAAATGACATTACTGTTTTGCACAATCCAATTAGCGCCCCCATTGCTGGTTGACAGGATTATTCCGTTGGTTCCTGTTATCCAGCCATTGGAAGCATCATCAAATCGCACTTTCAGGAGATCATCATCGAATTCCCCATCTGCCTGAACAGTCCAAGTTACACCTCTGTCGGTTGTGTTTAGAATAATACCGTTGTTGCCAACCGCCCAACCGGTAGTACTGTTAACCATAGTGACAGAGTTGAGAGGGAGCGACGTGCCGCTAGTGGTAGTATTCCATTCAGACCACACAGTATCAAGAGCGTGGAACAGGGTATCAAAGGTGATGTCAATTCCGCAGGGAATTGTATCGATAACAAAGGTCGTTTCAGGTGGATCGATAGTGTCGATAACGGTAACAGTTGTGTCCGGGCACCATGTTGTATCGGTCAGTGTGTCTGTAGCAAGACGTTCGATAATCTTACTGAAGTCCGTACCTATGAAAATACAGCCGCTGTCTCCAACAGCTACCGCCGTAGTGTCGTAGATTGAGATATCAAAAATATCGACATTATTCTCTACGGAACTCGAATTCCAAGTCTGTCCACCATCAAGCGAGAATATCAATGTAGCATTGTTGCCAGTAGCAAACAATTTATGCGAGGATAAGTATTCAACACTGTAAATCGTTTCATAAGTATAATGGTATAGATCATTTCTCCAAGACTGCCCACCGTTATGTGTGTACAGGATACTACCATTTTTTCCTACTGTCCAGCCAGTATCAGTATCGAAAAAAGCTACGTCAAACAAGTCGTCCATAGTTTTACCCGGTAACTGTGTCCATGAGTTACCCCCGTCGCTTGTGCGTATAATATTTCCGCCCTGACCGACTAACCAACCATTATCTTCATCAATGAAGGAAACGGCTCGAAAATGGTTGCCTTCCAGTATTAGTTCTTCAGTCGTCCAAGCCGAAATTACAACACCGGAACCAGTTCCAGTATCACTGTCGTCTTCACATCCGATAAAGAGAAATGACCAGATGGCAACAAAGGCGACTATCGTCACAAGGGCGAGAAATCTGGATAATCCTTTATATTTCAAAGTACACATACCTCCCAACACAGGTTTCCTTTTTTTATCGTCGCTAAACTAAGGTCTGAACCCTTTGATGTCAAACGAAATCGTGACCATACCGGCTTTACAAAAGTTCCGGTGCTGTCACTTATTTATGCTCGAATAACTCTGTACAGATTCATTTTATAGGCATGCTCCATATTTGAGTTTATTTGTATATATGGACGTAGTTGGAACTGTTTTTATTCAATAAACTGTCAGCAACAATTGGGAAAAGTAATAGTTTTTTATCCCTTTGTATTTCTGTTCTAAAACTAACTGTTCAATAATTAAGCAGATTATTTGCGGTTATGAAATCTGCAATTTCATACACAAAATATCCTTTTCCAGCTTTAAGCGCAACTGGTTGCACTGTGTCGGGCTTGGCATAAAAGTGATGGTGGTTTCTTGTCGTGGCAGGTTAACATGCATGTTTGCAACAGGTTACAATATAAACAGATGTGTCTCGGCCTGATTTTCACCCTCTGGCACAGTCTCTGCTCAATCGAGGTTAAGAAGTGATAGAATCCGAGGAGGCAGCATGTTAGAAGGTAGATATCATCGAGGTTTTTCACAAGAGCGGCTGGCGGCATCAAATGAGCCAAAGGTTCATAAGGACGACAAAGGGTATTTCATTATGTCCCTTTCTGAAAATACAAAAGTGTATTTCGAGGATTACTATGTCTTTTTGGAAAAAACATATGCCAAAGCCAGTGCTGAACGGTCGCGCTTGAATGAGAAGCTGTTTACTACTATGTCGGATAAGATTGAGACTCTATCATACTATCGGGCACGAGGAGTAATTGTTGACCTTCTGCTTAAGACTATTATACGCTTCTACACTGATGGCGCTAACTTTGGGGTAATAATGACCCCTTGGTGTTTTGGAACAGTATTGTTGGAAAAGGTAGAGGTCTATCGTGATCGTATAGGCAAAGGTGAAGTGGAAGATCAGAATATTCCGGAATATCCATACTACGTTATTAATTATATTGATGAAGCTTATAAAAAGACCCTGTTGGAAATGTTCGACTTTCCTGAAAAAGCCTTTAAAATGCGCTGGCAATACTCCGAATTGTTGAATCGATATTCCAAAATTCTCAACGATATTACCTCATCACTAAACTCAGTACTGGGAACTATTAAAAATTATGGCGCCTGACAGCGCCATTGTTTTCCTGCATACCTCCTGCATCACCCTTCGGCTATTTTAGTCGAAGGGTGTATTTATTTTAAGTCCCCCTGCGGATTTGCCGATAACTATAATATTGTTAATAAACTGCAAGCTGTTTTGATATAGGTAGTTTAATAACTGAATGGAATACGTTTAAATGGCGTCAATATCAACCGGCACAACTACAAAAACGGACCACATTGCAATTTTGCTTGACTCACTCCGAGTTGATTCGATACTCGACTTCGACCTGTATATTAAAGTAAATACCCAGTTTGTGCTCTACCGGTCTGCAGACTTGCCGTTTACGGATCGTACGCGGCAAAGTCTGCTTGATAACAAAGTTGAGCGTTTATTCGTTACCAATGATAACAGAGATCGCTACCAACACTATATTGAGCGTAACCTGCCCAAGATTCTAACTGATCCCAGTATCCAGGAAGAGAAGAAGGCAAATATCCTTTATGAAACTTCCACCAACCTGGTGAAAGATGTTCTGGCCAATCCAACTTACGGCGAAAATATCCAGCGCTCCAAAGAACTTGTTTCAAGCACAGTAGGATACATCCTGCAGGGACGTGAGGCATTTCTGAATCTCATGGCAATTTCGTCCTTTGATTACTACACTTATACTCATTCAGTAAATGTCTGCACGTTTTCGGTGGCTCTAGCGCAGCAGCTTGGATTCACTGATGAGAATATCCTTCACGAACTTGGAGTAGGAGCGCTTCTGCACGACATCGGAAAGTCCAGAGTTCCGGGTCGTATTCTTCGGAAACGAGGTCCGCTTAACAACACCGAATTTGAGATAATGAAAAAACATCCCCAGTGGGGTGCGGATATGCTCGCTGAAACAGATATCGTAAGTTCAAGCAGTTACTATCCGGTTCTACAACACCACGAACGAGGGGATTGCAAAGGATATCCCAATGGATTGAAACTCAGCGAAATGCATTTATACTCTCAGATTGTCGCCATTAGTGATACTTTTGATGCGATGACCACCGAGCGGGTTTACCAGG